>JAURNZ010000030.1 GCA_030829925.1 Gammaproteobacteria bacterium
ATGGTTTGGTCAGAGCTCTATGTCATGTTGGTATTGACCCTTTTATTTACAATTTTATTTGCATATTTTCCTGCCAGAAGAGCAGCGAAGATTATGCCAGCAAAGGCTTTAAGTTATGAAGCATAATCAACATCACATTGCATGCGAAAATGTTAGTCAATCCTACCGCAGTGGTTTTTCTTCAACGGTAGTTTTGGATGACATCAGTTTAAACATTGAGCCACACTCAAGCCTAGCCATTACAGGCAGCTCAGGTTCTGGTAAAAGTACTTTATTACATATCCTTTCAGGCTTACAAAAACCAACTCAGGGTAAAATAAGTTATGGTGAGCTTAACTTATATGGTTGGCGCACCAGACAAAAAAGACTGTTTTTTAGACATACCCTAGGTATGATATACCAACAACATCATTTAGTTATGGAGATGTCTGTTTTGCAAAATGTGATGCTGCCTTTGAAAATTGCTAAAATCAAAAAGGCAAAAGCAAAAGCATTAGATATGATTGAAAAAGTTGGGCTTGCTCAATATAGTCATTATTTACCAAGCATGCTATCAGGTGGACAAAAGCAACGTGTTTCAATTGCAAGGGCATTGGTAACAAATCCCAAAGTAGTGGTTGCAGATGAGCCTACAGGATGCCTAGATGCCAAGACTGCTGAAAGTGTCTCAAATCTTATGTTTGATCTAGTGAAGGATCAAAATGCGACTTTGATTATTGCGACTCATGATTTGGATTTAGCCAAACGTTGCAATAACCATCTTAAAATCATAAATGGTAAAATAACTAAGTAATCATCTTTATGAATGATCAAGACTTTTTATTATTAGCGCTTAAAGAAGCCCAAAATTATGCCCATGTAACAACTGCTGTTAAGGTGGGTGCAGTGATTACAATCAATGATCATGTATGCGCTACTGGTTTCCATCAAGGACCTGGGACTGATCATGCTGAAGTCATGGCAATTAAAAATGCCAACGGCCAATTAGATCATGCAACCTTATATGTTACCCTTGAGCCTTGTAACCATTATGGCAAAACCCCACCATGTACCAAAGCCATTTTGGATGCCGGTATTAAAAAAGTTGTTTATGCGTATAAAGATTTTAACCCTGATGTCAAAGGCTCTGGTGCTGAATATTTAAAAGCAAACGGTGTTGAGGTTGTTCATCAACCGTTAGATGAAATCAATGATTTTTATTTGCCTTATGATTATGGTTATAAACATCAAATGCCTTTACTGGAGCTTAAACAGGCGCGTTTTGCTGAGAGTCACATCATAGGTCTTCCTGATAAACGCTTAATGATTACCGATGATAAAGTAGAAGCTTGGACCATGTCCAAAAGAATAAAAGCAGATGCTTTAATGACATCAACACAAACGATCTTAATTGATAATCCTCTTTTCACCATAAGACAGGGTAATGAAACATTAAAAACACCACCACTGGTCATCTTTGGTCAAACACAGATACCTGGGCATTATCGCATCCATAAACAAGAGAGAGAAATCATTTATATTCAAAAAGACCTAGAATCTAATTTATCTAAATTATATCAAAAAGGATACCGACGTATATGGGTAGAGTGTGGATATAAGTTAGGTCATTATTTACATCAAAATAACCTTTTAAGAAACATCTATATCATTGAGTCAACCGAACCGCATGGGTCTTTAAAATCAGGCATCAAAAGTTTAGATGTGACATCAATGAGACCTGAGTCAGTAGAGACTGTAGGTTTATGTGATGTGATTCGATACAAGATCAGTGATTAAAAGATATAATGTTTTCAAGTCATTTTTTAGATCGAGTGATTTAAATGGTCCAACTAAACCATGTAATCATGCACGACATAGCCAATAAAAATAATATCTATTTTCGTTCTATATATATTTTAATTATAGTGTAAATCAGTGTGTGTTGTTGCTCATGCAGTGATGCAAAATATAAGCTTAATCTACAAATGGCATATCATAAGCTTTCTCACTCGTTGGATTTAGGATCAGTGTTATGAGCAACAGCAACCTGATCCTCCTGTTCCATCTGCTGTTACATCTGCCGTTGCCGTTTCGCCTGCTGTTCCAACTGCTGAACCATCTGCTGATTATATGTTTCAACACTTTCATTAGCACTAAGAGTTACAACTTCTGCACTAGCAGTATTCAAACCAGCAGCGAATAAAGTGGTGAGCGCTAAAGGTTTAAGGATATTAAAAGTGATTATTTTCATTATTATTCTCCTAAATATATTTTAATTATCATTTATGAATGATTATGTTACTTATAAAAACAAATAGAAATGACATTTATTGATTTCTAAAAAGCTATCTTTAGATTATTTAGGTTTTTAATTGATTATCTTTATTTGAAGCGTATAGGGTTTATGGTATGATTTTTAATATAATTAAAGATAACTGAATTTAAAATCTTATGAATGATGTTAGATATGAAACATATGAAGCTATCATAGTTGCATTAAATTGCAGAGATTATGATTTAAAATATGCAAGTAAAGAATTAAAAAATAATACTAACGTTGCATTAATCTCGGTTTCAAAAAACGGTCGAGCTTTAAAACATGTTGGGGAATCAATAAAAACAAACCCAAGGATCATCAGTACTGCTTTATCTCAAGACGGGTTGGGTCTTGAATTTTGCTCGGATGAATTAAAAAATGACAAAAGTATTGTGAGATTAGCGGTATCAGAATGTGGTTTGGCTTTAGAATTTGCCTCAGATGAATTGAAAGGGGATCAATCAATCGTTTTTGAGGCAGTTAACCAAAATGGATTGGCATTGGCCAGTGCAAAAGAAAACCTAAGAGATAACTTTAATCTTGTTATGACGGCTGTTTTAAGCGATGGCTGGGCACTTGAATATGCAAGCCAGGCACTCAAAAGAAATAAAAGTATTGTATTAGCAGCCGTTTCTAATTATGGACTGGCACTTGAGTTTGCTTGTGATGCTTTAAAAAATGATTTTGATGTTGTTATGAGAGCAGTTTCTAAATTTGGATTGGCAATTTGTTATGCCAGTCAGACATTAAAGAATAACAAGTTTATATTGTGTAAAGCCATCAACCAAGTGTCACATGACGCTTTAGCATCATCTTCTAAACCATTCTACAAGAAAGTCCTATCTCAGTTACTGGATCAATTACAAGCCCAAACCATCTTGCCTAAAAAAAAATTAATGGGTGGTGTTGGTATGCTTATAAAGCACATTCAGAAAAATGCCTATGGCTTATCTGAATTACATGACTCAACTATGGATATATATGAAGATTATTTTTCACATATATTATCTTTTATAAGTATTCGAGACATAGGTGTTTTTAGCCAACTATCAACCAACCATTATGTCGAAGAAATTATTGATGGTAGGCTCATTTGTAGACCACCTAAACTAGAAAATAAAAGATGGGACGAACAAAGAAAAATCTACATTGCATCGATCACAAGCAATGATCGAATGCTTGGTATTAAAAGTTATGTCACTAGTAAAGATTGTTCAAAAATTTTAAACTTAAATAAATGATTGTATATGATTCGTTTTATCACCAGTCCCTTTCGCATTTTCCTGCAACACAACGTTCATTTCTGTTACATTGAGAGTTAGTTGTGCAGCCCTTTTTGCATGTTCCCGAAATACACTTATCAGGTGGAGTACAATTACTGTCAAAAATGCATGTCTTTGAATCAGAAGTTCCATAAGAAGTTCCATAAGAAGTTTAATTAATTCATCTCCTAAAACCGCTGGGTGCAGAGAACCAGATACTCCGCCAAAAGATTTTAAATCTTCGTTTATTTC
>JAURNZ010000031.1 GCA_030829925.1 Gammaproteobacteria bacterium
GAATTTGCTAAAGCTGGAAAAGAAATTGAAGATGGTATGCTATCGATTCAACCTTTCTTAAGCCAAACGACCCTTTCCTTCCACGACACAAATGAACTGGGAGTACAGGAAGCATATGATCAAGCACTCAAAACCAATCCATCCGTTATCATTGGTCCTTTAACCAATAAAGACATGCAATCTTTGACAATCGATAACAGCATACCTATGCTTGCATTTGCACCACCAAAATATCCTCATAACAATGTTGTCCATATGGGACATGACCCCTACCAAATTCCAAAGCTATTATCTTTATCTAAGAAACTTGGGCACGAACATTTAGTTTGGTTAACAGATCCTGTGTTTACTAATATGCAAAGCTACTGGCCGAATAGTGTTGCTCGTTTTGGACAAATTCCTATCAAATCAGATGCTTTGAAAACATTACTCATGGTCGATAATGATAGCGGTAGCCGTTCAACCAATACAAACCTTTCATATGATGGAATTTTGATGTTAGGCAATGATACATTTGAATTACAAACAGTTGCACATGAATATCTGGTAAACCCAGTGCAAACATTTGTGACCCTGCCTGATACCAATATCCAAAAGCATTTCTATGAATATACCGTTATGTTAAAGAGTCCTTGGTTAAATCAAGACAACGATAATCCTCATGGTTACGCACCATTCAACTATATTTTATCAAAGGTCAATGCTCGCAACCAAACCTGGTATAATGCTGTAGGGATGGATGCCATCTTATTTGCTTATTTCAGTGATGAAATCAATGCCATAAAAACGCCTATGTATATGGCAACAGGACTAAGACAGCTCAATAAAAATGAATTCTCTCTTAAACTTAATGCTTACCAAGTGCAGGACAGTAAATGGCATCCTTTAATAACGCTAAAGAGCATTTAAAAGATTATGTATTGTAATTAAACCATTGATATGTTTAGATATAACCATGCAAAACTTTAAAAACATCTCAAACATTGTATTACTTTCATGCATGATTGCATTTACTACGACAGGCTGTACCACAGGTGCTTTTCTGCTAGGTGGTGCAACTGCAATCGTAGCAATGAATAAAATTAAAAATTAAGAACGTTCTAAAATTGTAACAACTTTTCTGACGCCTGTTGTTTGTCTGGCTATTTGCGTGACTAATGCAGCCTCTTCAGATGAGACTTTACCCATTAGATAAACAACGCCATTTTCAGTCACAACTTTAAACTTAGAAGCATGAATATTATAATCACTTAGCATCTGAGCTTTGATTTTAGTACTAATCCAACTGTCATTCGCTCTCACAAGCGATGTTGCAGGTCCTTCAATGGAAATTCGATTTAAGACTCTTCTATGGTCAGCATGAGCATTAGCAATTCTTGCAACACCACTTCTTACTTTACCATTAGGCACTTGCCCAAGCAGTAACATATTATTTTGGTAAACAACCACTCTAACCTGTTCAGAGTAACGTTTATATTGCTCCCTAATTTCTCTTGAAACCTGATGAGATAAATCATCATCACGAAAAATATGTGAAATATTTCTGCGTGCAATGTGTGGATCATCATTCTCTGTAGGTGATGGTGAACTAAATTCAAGCCCTTCACAACCATAAAGACCAAGTAAAACTACTGAAGTAAGAATTAAACGTTTCATAAGTACCTTTATGCCACAATTCAGCCACATTTATCAAGTGTTAAAATAAATTCTTTAATATACTCTTTTCACCCAAAGCATGGTAAGTTAAAAACATGAAAGCTACTCTAAATAAACAACCAATAGCAGTTATCACTGGCGCCTCTAGTGGCCTTGGCGAAGCTTTTGTCTATGCACTTGCCAACGAAGGCTATCGATTAATTTTACTCGCTAGACGAAAAGAACGCTTAAAAGAAATTCAATCTAAAGTTTTAACTGATTGTCAAATACACCAGGTGGATCTTAGCAACATAAATGCGGTCAACGACATTTTAAAAATACTACCCTCACACATCGATTTATTAATTTGCAATTCAGGCTACCGTATCAGTGCTGAATTTGAAGATGCAGATCCCACTGTAATCACCCAACAAATTTCGTGTATGATTGATGCCCATAATCGTTTAATGCAGCATTACTTAAAAACATTCAAAGAAAACAAAAATGGCCAAATCATCGTAGTAAGTTCAATTGCTGGTTTGCTACCAAGCCCAGGTCCACTTTATGGTCCCATCAAAGCATATCAGCATCACCAAGCCATTAATCTACATGCTCACTATAAACATCATGGCATACATTGTATGAGTCTTTGTCCGGGATTAATTAGAACAGAATTTCATACTGTGAATGGGCTTACAGATTGGTCTAACATATCTTCTTGTTGGTGGATGACAGCTGATCAAGTAGCTAAAAAATCTCTTAAAAAGCTTCAGAAAAAGAAAACATTCTACATCCCTGGCTGGTATAACCAATTGCTATACATGGCAATTAGGCACTTACCTATTACCATACAACAGTGGTGGGTTCAGCGTTTCTTTGAAAAATCTAAGATATGACGTTTATCAGACCTGTTGGGTATAAAAACCTCTGTGATGATTGGAACTTGTGTAATTTTTTCAAGCTCAACTTCGGGCTTTTGTCCTTTCATTAACAAAAGCTTTGTATATGGCAGGTGTTTTACCCATTTAAGAATGGTATCAGATTGAGAGACTGCTCTTGCTATAATCATATCCAATGAACCATCTTCTGGCTCAAAAGACTCAATACGAGCATGAACAGTAGTTATATTTGTTAAACCAAGTGTATCAATAAAAAACTGACATGCTTTCATTTTTTTTTCTCTTGCATCCAACAGAGTGATTTTAAGATTTGGATACATGATTGCAATAGGAATACCTGGAAGACCAGCACCTGATCCGATATCTAGCACTGTATGATTATCAGCTAGTTCATCCAACCAAGGCTTTAGAGTTAAACTATCAAGTAAGTGAAGGTCTATTGCTTCAACAAAGTCAGTAATTGAGGTTAGATTAAATGACTGATTAACCTCTAACAGCATATCTAAATAATTAAGAAGCAATTCAGATTGAACATCTGACACCTTGTAACCAAGTATGCTTAGCCCTTTAAGCAGTTGCTCATTCGGTGTCATTATTTTTTTTTACTAATTTGAAAGGTGACTTTGGTTTTTCAACAACCTCTGGCTCACCTTCATCAACGTATAGTTCATCTTCATCAAAATACATACCCTGCCCATTATCAAGACAATAAATTGCCTTAACCGCTTGAACAGGAAACTGTACTTCATGTACGGTTTGATTAAAAGATGCTAAAAATACGATATCAGTGATGCCAAGCTTTAACTCACTTACAGCATCAGGAGAAACATTTAAAAGCACACAATTGTCATCATCCACATGACAGGCATCTGGCAATTTCACCCCAGGGGCAAAAGCATCTAATAATATGTAAGGTGTTACCTGGTTATCAACTAACCAGTTATATGTTGCTTGTATAAAATAAGGTTTATTAGATGTCATCAGTTAGTTCAGAATACACTTCTTGCTCTGAAAGTGATGCTTGAAAGCTATCTCTAGCAAACACATTATCAGCATAAGCCTGTAGTAATTTTGAATAATTTGAAAAATCCACACCCATTTGTTGCAAACGCCATAAGATTGGTGCAACTGCACAATCAACTAATGAGAGTTCGCTACTCAAGAAAAATGTATTATCTTCAAGTAATGGGGTTAATTGTAGGATCTGATTCATCAACTCATTTATTTTTTCATCAGTCTTTTCTTCAAGCAATGCTTCCATCAATGGAAACCATGTTTGTTCAATTTTACCAACCAATAGCCGCGATTTTGCTCGTGCAACTGGATAAACAGGAAGCAACGGCGGATGAGGAAAACGCTCATCAAGGTATTCAGTCATCACAGATGCGATGTCTAAAACTAAATCTCTATCAACTAGCAGCGGTAATTGACCATCTGGGCTAATTTCTAACAGGCCAGGATCAACGTTGTTTTCGTTAACCTGAATAATATCAGCGGTAATTGCTTTTTCAGCAAGCGTGATGTGTAAGCGCTGACTATTGATGTCAGTACCTACATAAAGTGTCATTGAGTTTCTTTTCATAATTATCGTTTTGAGTATTGTGGCTTCTTACGGGCCTTAACATATCCAACACGTTTTCTTAGAACTGCTCTAGGGTCACGTGTTAAATAACCTTTTTTTCTTAACTTTTGACGCCATGTTAATGTTACTTCAACAGTATCGTCGCTTTCTTCAGAACTTTCTTCTTGATCGTTACTAGTGACTGCTCTATTCAAAACAGTTTTTTCAAAGATGTCTAGACACTTTGAAATACCATGTCTAACAGCATCTGCCTGACCAGTAACGCCACCACCTTTAACAAAGCAGATGCAATCAAAATTGCCTTCCTGCTCTAATAACTTAAATGGGTCTACTACAGCATCAAACCATAGCGTCTGCTCACCAAAATAATCTTGAGCAGTTTTACCATTGATAATGATATTACCCTTACCTTTTTGCATATACACACGTGAAGTAGCTTCTTTACGGCCACCAGTTGCGTAGATTGCGTCTTTAGATACTTTAAGCTTAGTCATTTTTGTTGCTTCCATTTACTTGTGCTGTATGCGGGTGTTCAGAGCCGTTATACAATCTTAATCTTTTTAACATTACAGAACCTAAAGGACCTTTAGGCAACATTCTTTTGACTGCAAGCATAACTACACGTGTAGGATGCTTTTCTTGCATTTTGGTATATGGCACTGATTTAATACCACCTGGATAACCAGTATGCCAGTCATAACGTTTGTCCTTAGATGTACAAATGATTTCTGAACAATTTGTGATAACGACCGCATCGCCATTTGCAAGATACTTGCTGTACTCTGGCTTATGCTTTCCCTGTAATATCATAGCAACCTGAGTTGCTAGACGACCTAGTCGTTTGCCAGTGCCATCAAAGTGATGCCACTGCAAATTAGGCTGTGGTTTAGTTTCAATTGTTTTCATAACTACCTATGTTATACAAATATGCCTAAAAAGGCAACATTTTTTTAAGAATTCCTTAATATTTCCATCTCAAATATACTTATTAGCCATTGGAAAATAAGCCCTGGGTAACAGGGATATTTGATGAATTACCCTGCTGCTCAAACATTAAACTTTTAAACTTTTCCTTGACTGAACTGTCATGACGACCCTTATCAAACAAGTTAACTACAAGTGCATTTCGCACTTCCTGCCAAGCAGGCTCATGAGGCTCACTGCTAGTTAAATATTCTACTACACCCTGTTCACTTACACCTGTTTTAAACAATGATAGCAAGTCAACATTAGTCTTCAGTGTATCAGCTTCAAGCATCTCATCTATCTCAGACAAAACATCATCCCGCTTAATTATACCTAATACATCACGCATAATCTCTAGCTGCTCATCATTAATTTCAGACATCAGCAAATCCATTTGCTTAGGGCAATAAGATGAAAATGCACTTGGCAATTCATCATTAAACCAAGCGCTCAAAGCGTAGCCAACAGGATAAAAAATCAATAGCCCAGGCATAATAGCTAACAAACTAATCACTAATGAACATGCATGCCTCAACAATTCACATGGAAGAATAATTGCTGCCGCCAAAAGATCAGATATGAAATTAGCGACCCCTAAGATAAAGTTATCGCCACTCCACTCTTCATCCTTTATTAAATTACCATAGAATTTATTAATGGAGAAATCATAGATCAATAAAAGTACTAAACTTGGAAAAGTTAATATATCAACAAGCATATGTCTTAAATGACGCAAGCAATAGCGCGACCACCCTGCAAAAAAATTTACATCAGGACTATAGACTACATTCAATGCTGCATCACCAAGATTATAAAATGGATGCAAAATGCCATTTAATCGCTCACCAACCCTTTCCCACTTGAAAAAACTATTCAAATACATATGCTTTGAACGAACGAGGGTATACTTTGACTTCGCTTGACCTAACTCTGTTGCAAGCGCAACAAAGAAATCAGAACCCTGATGTTGACCATCGTAATCATTAGACATTTCATGCCTATCATTAAGGATAAATTCGATTTTTTTATTACCTAACGAAGCAAATAATTCTGGCCATTCTGCTGACATACTTTACTGCCTCACACCATCAAACAAGCTATTAAAGGCTTCGGTAGTCATCATGTTTTGTGGCTCAGTAGTTGGTTTAGATTCAGCAGCATCTTTAGGAGTCGATGCTTCGCTAACTGGAGTTGATGATATACTAGGGGACAGATTCGCGCTATCGTCAGTTGACGATGACTTAGATCTGCTCCCTGAGTCATACTCAGAAAAAAATGTATCACCTTTTAATTGTTCTAATCGAACAAGGGGTAATGGTCCATCAACTTTTTCAGCAGTCTTAATTTCAATTGATGCTACAAATTGAGACAACAGATGAGTAGCAGATTGACCACTTTCTTCGCCACGTTCTTGAACAAGCGTGTTCCAAGCCTCCGTCAAACCTTGACAAACGTCTAAATCTTCGCCTAGATCTACGCCATCATCTAAGTCAACACGTCGTATTTCTAGCGCTTTTTTATCATTGAATTGAATAATATAATTTCCAAAACCTTGATGGCTGATAAAATTATTTACATCTTCTAAAGAGTATTTGCTCACAGGCTCAATTTGCTCATATACGACAACGCCATTGTCAGGATCCTTTGCCTCACTAAAGAATGCATCTTTAAATGAACGACATGCCGAACCTATAAGAATCATTAATGGACTGGTTACAAATAAAGCAGCACCTATAATAATCTCGACCACATGTCCAATGATATCAAACGGCACTTTTAAGACAACCCATGCAAAGGTATTAAGAATTATGTGATACCATGGCTGGTCTTTTACATTTGGTACATCCCAAAATTCCTTATCATTAAGTTCACCTGTAAACAATCTTACAAATGGCTCAACAACCAAGTGATACATGACGTAACTTGAAAATAAACGGACTGGATAAACAACCATATCTTGAAAATATTGCCACAAGCTACCTAAATAATTTAAAACACCATTGATAACTGAATTCAATACTCCCCATGAGGTATATTCAACATTTGGTTTTGATTTTTCATTGAAAACTTCATAAACATCATTGCTCACAATTTTATATGCTCTAAAAGCACTCGAAAAACTCGTACCCAAGTCTGAAAAATTAAAACCCTCCGGTAATTTATTATTTAAATCTTCTTTATCATAGTCATATGCATTGATATACCTTGCTGGCATAAATTTGTCTAATGTTGTTGCTTTATTTAATTTTAATTCGTATCGCTTCATAGAATTTAACTCCTAGATCATTATTTATACATAATAACAACATATCATCAGTTGTCAAAAAAAAAGAGGTCCTAAGACCTCTTTTTTTCAGATAAAGTTAAACTATGATGCTTCTACAGCAGCACGATATAAAGTACGATCATCAAAATCTACTCTATCGCCTTCCTCAACACCGAACAACCCTGCGTCTTTAGATAAAGTCATCGCACGGAATTTTTGTGTACCATCAACACCGTTAAATTGCTTAATAAAGCTATCAACAGTTTCGTCGACTTCAGCTTCTACAGCTTCTACAGCTTTGCCGCCTTTATCACCCTCAACGACTGCAGCGAGAGTTGAAGTTTTAGATTCCTGCTTAACCACTAACTTGTTAGTCTCATCATCAAGAGTCACTTTAACATTCTCTGGAGCTTTAGCTACAACATCTTTAATGATTTCATGATCTACAAAAGTTACAACACCGTATAATGTTTCAACAAATGCTTTATGAGCTTCTTGGTGATTATCAACAAGGGCTTTAATAGCTTCTTCATCGCTATCAGTTGGGATTACATCAGCATTCTTACCAAATTGACGATTTAAAAGATAATGAACTGGTTTTGTTACAGCATAGAAAAGGTCTACAACATCATGAACTAAGCCAAATGCACTATCAGCGATTGAAAGTACAGTTGTTAGTAACAAAGCACCAAAGTCAAGTACAAAATTATAAGTACCTTTTGCAGCGTTCTTCATGCTCCAATTTTGTCTAACAGGTTTTGTCATAACTCTGTGAGCCAATTCAACTGCTGCATAGCCGACAACTGCAAATATTGATAAAACATGAGCAAAAATGTTACCTACAGTTCTTAGGTAATGTTCTTTGTTACATCCTTCTATAAGCTGTTTCATTTCAAAGTCACCTACGGCTTCACCTTGTCTGAAAGAAGTCATGTCAGATAATATAGCTGTAAGCTCACTACCAGTACGCGCAAGCTTTCTCATCATAAAATATCTGCTAAAGAAACCAGTCGTTTGTGTTTCTGCAGTGTGGTAAATTTTACCATCCATTTTGAAAGCTGGATCACCTTCTACATCAGTTTTTTCACTAGGTGTTACTAGTTTGTCAAAGATATTTTTTACGAATTCATCTGTTTTAGAATCTTTTGATTGTCCTACAACCAAATCCAAAATTGCTGTCATAATTGGCACCTCTACTTATTTACGCAATTAAAAAAATTAATATATTGATAGTAACGATACTAAAATAGAAATGCAAGCGTTTATAAAATCATTCCATTGCCCATGCCTGACTGATTAGTTAAACCAACTGGTTCTTCTAAACCCTGGCCTTCAAAAATGTCCTTGAGTTCAACCTCTATTTCATCGTTTTCAAATAATTCTTGATAACTTCCATATCCCTCTCCTTCGTAATCAAATGATCCAGGGTTTTCTGCTAATTTTTTTGCTAATTCAACAGCTTCCTCGGGAGTATGTGAATTACTTAGTGACTGAAATATGTTTTTTTCACCGACTTGAAAATGTATTTTAACCTTTGAGGTTTTATTTGAGCCATATACCTTATCACATTTAGCTGCAATGACAAGCTGTGCTTTTAGACAATTCCTAAAATCTTCACTATTATTAAGATCAAAACCTTTAAAATTAAAATACAACACTGGTGTATCATTTTTATCATTAAGTTCTTTAAACCTAAGCGCTGCTTCATCAATTAAATTTAATGGCTGATCTATGCCCCCAGTATAAGGAGTTGATAGTTTCGTTTGAAATTTATCTGTACTAATATCAAACTCTGGATATCTTTGCTGAGCCAAATATTTCACATAATTTTCAGGATAATTATCACGGCCATCTACCTCACACTGTTTTATAATAAATATTTTATAAAATTCACTCCAACCTTCGTCATCAACCGGTTGCCATTGTTCATCACCATTACTTTCTAGCTCGCCAAGATTACGTGTCGCCCGTGCACTGAAATATTCGCTATCCTGGTAACTTCTGTCTGCTTCATACAAAATATAAAATAAACATTTTTCAATTTCTATTGTCGTGGGATTGCCATTATCAACGCTCGCGCTCTCTTGTAAAAGGCTGGTATCAGTGCTGTTATTTGTTGTAGCACTAGGACCTTCACCATTTGCCCGCAATGTAAGCTCAATTCCTTTATCCATTTTTTGCTCCCTTAACTCTAACTTCGATCTGCTTATCGCCACCTTTCTTAACTTCCAGTTTATAACTATCAAGACTTGCCTGTGCCTCTGAGGCTTTTTCACCAGCTGTTATTATTATATTTTTAGCTTTACTAAAAACACCCTTACAATCAGAATCACTAGTCACTTCATCACCACCTTTTAAACTTTTAAATAATTCAAACACGTCGCCTACTTTCTTGCACAACTTGTTACATACCTTTTCTTTTAATTTTTCAACATTTTCTTTAAACTTTTCAAATTTTTCTTTTAAATCTTTTAATTGATCTTGCAAAACTTTACATTCATCACTGGCCTGGTCAGATTTATCCTTAATACTGTTTTCAACTTCTTCTATTTTTTCTTGATGATTTGTAAAATATCCTTTACTGGCCTCATCGATTGCCTTTAAAGCATTATTGACTTCAATGGCTTGCTCTCTCTGCTCTAATGTATCTAATTCATCTTCTTTAAATATATCCGCTTTAGTTATTTTATTTAAGCGACTAAAAACACTACCATTATAACGGGCACTGAAGGTTCCTTCATCCACAACAGATGTATTTTTCACATTTGAATCTGCGCCTGTATTGTATTTTTTAAGCGTTTTATATACTTCTAATTCTTGCTCACTTGGTTTATCTGAATGCACACCAGTTAAACTTTGATAATCGAGCTCAATTTTATCCTTGCCATTATAATGAAAGACAGGGGGTTTTGGGTTTTTTGGGTTTTTTGGATCTTTTCTTTTATCCCTTAATGCAGCAAGTGCTCTTGGAACACCACTGATGTTGGCAATTCTCATAAGGCCCTCTTTGATAAAATTTCCGCTTAAAATATTTTTTTCTTTATTTCTTTCAATCAACGGCTTCAATGCTTCACCAAATCCATCCTTCCATTGACCATCTTCTTTAAATGCTGACAATCCATCTTTATCATTTAAATTATTCTTTAGCGTTTCTAAATTAGTATCTAAAGAATCTATTTCAGCATTATCTCCCTTATTTAACTGCTCGATTGCTTCAGAAATAATATCTATGGCAGCATGCGCATCCATAACAGATGACATCTTTGCCAATTGGTATATCGTATTATTACCCCTATGAAGGCCTTCTGTTATTGCTATTTGATCTTGCAATTTTTTATCGTCAGAGAACAATCCTGATGCATTTGCTAAAGAAAAACCCATACTTGTGTACAAATATGATGGAAAGGATTTCGCAGGCACAAGCTTTGATTGAACACCATTATTGTATGAATACTCATTATCAGCTTCATGTTTAACCAAATAATGCCCTTCAAATGTCTTAATATCAGGCGGCCTAGACCCTCCACCAATAGCTACAGCAACCATCCCAGCTGCCTGATGCAACTTGCCAAGCGAACAAGTGATGGTTCTTAGCTTATCTCGACCACCTGCCTCAACAGCATATTGATACAATTGTCCACTTTCACGTTGTGAATTTGACCTTAAATAAGTTTTTTTAAATGAGTAAGTTGTTCCTGAATCATTAGTTGTGGCTTCAAACATAGTGTCATCTGTAAGCGATCCTCTAATGAACCTAGCATCATCACCACTGCTGGCATGCGTACTCAAACCATAACTTTGTTTTGAGCCATAAACAGCCTGAGCACCATAGAATGCTTGCCATGCAGCCACCATACCACTATATGTTTCAATGTTTTTCTTCTTTTCTTCTTCATCCTGAGCAAAAAATTCTTTATTAAATGTTTCAGCCTGTGAAAATCTTTTTTTTTGTTCATCCTGAATCTCATAACGATAAAAATAGTTGCGATTAAAGTTGCGATTAAAAAAGTTGCCCTGCACATCTTTAGACTTAATACCTGCTAGCCCCATGGGCTTGTTGGGCTCTATGTTCGAATTTTCTGGCTCTTGGGAATCTATATTACCATCTGGCATACCAACCTCATCATGCTTATTATTACTATTTTATTATAGCATATAAGGAAGATAAGATTAGAAAGATGATGCCTAAGTTATTGTAAAAACTATATATCTTCGTCGGTTATTTCTGGAAAATCAAAAGGAATGACCTCATCACCATCACCACCACTGGATGCGCTAAGCACCAACGATGCATCAAATGTGGGCTGTCTTTGATCATATGCCTGCAAGAGTGATTCGGAACGATTGTATCGACCCATGGCATCGTTATCATCTGTTGGCTCATATCCTTCACAATTCAAACCATTAACGCGACACATGGCCCACATACACCATTTCATGAGTTCTGATCCCTCAATGATTTTAACACCTGTCCAACCTTGCTCCAAAACCATCAATACAACCTCACCTGCAGTCTTAAAACACTGTGTGGCAATGCTTCTATCAGAAGGTGGCACTGCGATGTCACTTCCAGGGTCGCCTGTCATATCAGCATCTAGTTCACCTGACTCATAAGGATCGAATGGTGCACATGCCACTGCAGCAGGTGATATAGAATCTGCTGGCCAGTATTTCACTAGCCAACCAGTGAACGATACATTTTTTTCGTAAGTAGTGAAAAACACTTCAGGATCAACAGGTTTGGTGCCAAGTGAAGTAATTCTTAAAAAAGGATACCGATTTTCTCTGAGAAAATGAAGACCTGCTTCTTGGCTTGGATTGGACACAATTCACTCCTGCTTATTGAATATATCTATCATAGACAGGATGAGTTTTTTTTTCCACTCAAAAATGTGTTTTCTATTAAGATGTCTTTACTGTATAATGACTTTATGAGTAAAGATAAAATTAGCTTTGAAGCCCAACTCAGTCAGTTAAATGAAATTGTTAATGCGCTTGAAGTTGGCGAACTTTCTTTAGATGATTCATTAAAGCAATATGAGGCCGGCATTAAACTTGTTCGCGCCTGCCAAGAAAAGCTAAATAATGCACAACAACAAATAGAGATACTTAAAGATAAAGGGGTTGAGCCCTTTGATGTAGATGATTCAGCTTGATTTTGAAAAACACTTACTTCCCCATTTAGACCCAAACTTACTGAGTGAGTCACAGGTATTGTTTAAAGCCATCGTGCATTTATTTAAAGGACCCAGTAAACTTTTTCGTCCTAAATTACTTCTAGCCACACACGCTTCATTTGCTGAGCCAGGCAAACTTGCCTATCAATCAGCATTAGCATTGGAATGTATTCATACTTTTTCCCTAGTTCATGATGACTTACCAGACATGGACGATGCCGATGAACGCAGACATATTCCATCCGTTCATAAAGCCTATGGCAATGCCCAAGCAATTTTAGCCGGTGATGCATTATTTAACCTTGGGTTTGATATCTTAGCGCATGCAGATGGCACACCTGAACAATGTTTAAAAATGATCCAAGTAGTGTCCAGAGCCATTGGACACAAAGGCATGACTCTGGGTCAAAGTTTAGACATTCAAAATCCTAATTCAAAAGACGACTTGTTGGCATGTTACCGCCTTAAAACTGGTGCGCTCATCGAGTCATCTTGTTTACTTGGTGCTATTTGTGCTGAAGTTGATGATCCTGACACCTTGGCTTTAATTCAAAACATGGGTGAACACATTGGTATTTATTTTCAAATTGAAGATGACTTGTTTGATTATACACAAAGCCTAACAGGCAAAACGCAACAACCTAATTCAGCCAACTTAGTTCATCACATAGGCATTGAGGCATGTCAAAAACTTATTCATAAACACCAAACACAAGCTTTTGAATATATTGACCAACTACCAAACCCAGAACCATTACACCAACTTACCAACCATTATTTAGAACGACAATGCTAGACAACATCAAACAAGCACAAACCATTTTTGAACAAATCCAAACAACTTGGGCAAATGCTTTCTGCAATGAAACTTGGCATGTAGAAACATTTGAACCAAAACCCGATTATCACAATCGCATCATGACTTTGGAAAACCACCCCATTTTTGAAAAAGCAGGCATTGCCTGCTCAACCATCAAAGGAGAAACCCTACCACCTGCAGCAACCAAACGTCACCCAGAATTAGCTGGCAAGCAGTTTTATGTAACAGGCATATCTTTGGTGTTTCACCCTCAAAACCCACATGTACCTAGTGTACATGCAAACCTGCGTTTTTTTCAGTGTGAATCGACCTGGTGGTTTGGTGGTGGTATGGACCTGACCCCTTTCTACCCAAATGTAACTGACTGTCAACACTGGCACAGCACCATTAAAAACACATGTGACCAACTAGACCCAGACTGTTACGATGTATTTAAACAACAATGCGATGATTATTTTTATCTCAAACACCGTAAAGAAATGCGTGGCATTGGTGGCATCTTTTTTGATGACCTCAACCA
>JAURNZ010000032.1 GCA_030829925.1 Gammaproteobacteria bacterium
GGATGTAGATGAATGGCTATTAGCTAAGGTGATGAGTTATTTATTAGCAGGAGATTCTGCTGCCCCCGTAATGCATTTTTTAGAAACAACAACGCTCGGCGCTTGTCCTTCGTCATTGACTGGGCTGCATGCATATTTCCAACAAATGAGTTTCGTTGTTGGGATTGAGCAAACAGATCAAGACACTCAAGATAAGTGGGTAGAACAAGTAGATCATTTGATTAAAAAGGTTCAATCAGAGGGTTTTGCACCTGAGCGTATTATGGCAGTTTTTGATCAATTTGAATTACAATTGAAAGATAGAAGTCCATCAACCCCACATGGCATTCAATTGTTATCTAGGTGTGTATTGCCTGCATTGCATCATAAGCCTATTGAGTCGTACTTATTTTTAGACGAGGCATTGGAGAAGTGTAAAAAACGTTTACAAGACCCTAAAACAATTACTGAATGGATCCAAACTTGGTTGATTGAAAACACACATCAAGTGATCCTTACTGCCATCCCTGAAGGTGATCTGATTAGTCAAAATCAAAAAGAAGTTGAAACACAGTTAGAAACTGCGCTTGCTGATTTAACTCATGAGGCAAAAGAAGCTCTAAAAAAGAAGGAGCAAGCTTTGGAGCAAAGGCAGCAGTCCCCACAAGACATTGATGTTTTGCCTGCTTTGACGTTGTCTGACTTAGTGACAAAAGAAAAAAATATTCAGCCAGATGCAGTCTCTCAAGATGAAAAAAGTATTGCGTTATATTGCGCTGCTACACATGGTATTTCATATCAATGTATGCTCTTTGGTTTGCCACAATTAAACTCTAAAGATTGGTCGATGCTTACAATCATTGCTGATTTGATGGGTGGTGTTGGTGTAGAAGGTAATGATTATCTTGAGCATGAAAAGAAGCAAACACGATACACTGGTGGTGTGGGGGTCGATTTGTGTGTTAATGAATTGAAAGATGGCATTCATGCTTATTTTCAGTTGGAAACTAAATCATTAAATCGTCATTTCAATGAAGCACAAAATATTCTACATGAGATTTGGAAGACAAGTGTGTTTAATGATTTAGAAAGAGTTAAAGATTTAATTGCACAGGCTTCTTCTGATAGCCAAGAATCTATTGCTTATCATGGTCATCGTTTGGCAATGAGTGCTTCCTGGGCTCAGGTAAATGAGTTAGGCTTTATCAAAAATCAAATTTCAGGACTACCTCAGTATTTATATTTATCAACATTAACCAAGGAATTAAAAGATCCAAAAAAACTGGAGCAATTTGGTAAACAAGTCAACGAATGGTATCCAAAAATTTCAAAGGCACAAAGTGGTGCGACAGGTTTATTAGTTGGGGATGTGTTGGATCAAAAAACATTATCTGATTATACAGCACAATGGCAAGTATCGGGGCAGTCATTGCCTCAGGTTATTGAGCCACATGGTAAAAATCCCGTGATGTGGCGGTGTGACGTTCAGGTGAATTATTGTGCTAAAAGTTATATGACTGAAACCATTAGACATGAGCAATCTGCTGCCTTTGCAGTATTGAGTCAAGTTTTAACCAATGGTTTTTTGCACCGTGTGATTCGTGAGCAAGGTGGTGCTTATGGTGGTGGTGCAGTTTATAAGCCATTATCTGGGGAGTTTAGTTTTTACTCCTATAGAGATCCTAATGTTGAAAAAACTTTTAAAGCATTTGAGGAAGCCATGCATTGGGTTATTAAAAATGATTGGGACGCACACTTGTTTGATGAAGCAATTATAAGCCTAGTTGGACAATTAGACAGACCCGAAACGCCGATTGGCGGTCCAAAGCGTGTATTTATGAATGCTTATGCTGGTTTCAGTGAAGATGATCGAAGCACCTATAGGCAAAAATTGCTGAAGGTTAAGCGTGACGAAATCATTCATGTTGCAAAAGCTTATTTCTCCAATGCACAGCATTGCGGACTTTCTTTGATAGCACCTAAGGGTCAAGAATCAATTAGTGAAATAGACTTTGAAATAATCGAGATGAACTAATTAGTAGTGTTGTTAGTGACTGGTAGCTTAGCGTCTTCCCAAGCCGTTAGGCCGCCTTTAACTGAGTATAGTTTTTGGTAACCTAAGTCTGCGAGATAATCAGCAACAGTTTTAGATCGTACACCACGTTGGCACATTAGAATAAGTGTTTGGTTGTTGTTCTTAAATGTATCTTTGAGAGTAGTTATCTGACTTTTTGGATGATGTGTGGCACCGGTAGCATGGCCAGATTCCCACTCATGCTGTTCTCTTACGTCTATTATTAAGTCGCCTTGTGCTTGCATTTGAAAAGCAAGCTCTACATCAATTTCTTTTACAATCATTCCGCTATATTAGCGATAAATTTTTTTTTATGCAATATTTTAGTGCGATACAAAATAGGCGTTAGCACTTAACTGTTCATCAATCTTTAAGTCGGACTTTAGGTCTAAGATATGTTTGAATTCAGTGTGTGGGATACACATTGGAAAATTGCTATCATGGGGTCGGATGATTTTGTGTAATTTGTTTTTTTGTTCCTTAAGTATGTGATGGATATGATCTGAATTTAGGGGTGGTGTATTGACTGGCCATATCAATGCTGAATGAATCGATTGGTTCATAAGGCTAATTCCCCTTTGAAGGCTTGTCATAACTGGTTGTTGGTAAGCGCTATTATAAGCGTAAAGCCAGCTCTTATCTTCTAGTATATCTGAGTCAATTAAGCATTTATCACCTAGAACAATTATTTTTTGTCCGATTTGATACTGGTTAAAGGCTGTAATTAATTGATGAATGTTTTCTGAAAATAGTTTGATCGATGTTTGGTCTTCAGGCGCTTGTGCAGATAATAGTATGATTGCTTGACGGTGAAAAGATGTTTTTGTAAATAGTTTCATACTAGTAATTATAGTCGGTTTTAAAGCTTGTATTATGAATTAACACCATTGTTTTAAATTTATGTTATAATTATTAAATAAAGGAATGTGGTTTATGGCTGTAAGATCTATATTTATATTTGTCTATCTTCTAATGAGTTTAAGTTATGCAGACAATGCACAGCCTCAATCGGTTAACACGCAACAATTTGTCTATTGTCCAAAGGTGGAAAGTCTTGTGCGTGATGACGTTTCAGGAAAGTGGAGTGCTCCTGGAGGGTGGTTTAGTATGAAATACTCGTTTGCCAAACAAGTCAATGAATACTTAGGTGCATCCTATAGAGGTAACGATATTGGGCGGATTGCTTGTTACTACATATCCAATGAGACTGGAGATGAACGCATTACTTTGAAAAACACAAAATTGACACAGCTACCTAACTTGGATGTTTGGAAAAATTCAGAACAAGATAAAAAAATAAAAGTTTGTAATGCAGATACGAATGTCGGTTGTCCATTCATTGTTTTTCAAGAAAGTCAACAAGTTGAAAGTCTAGAAGATGCCATATTAGGCATGCCAAAATAAACACAAAAATTTTCATTGAGCTCTTGGTTAATAATATGTTAATTTAGCACTGTTAAAGAGGTATATTAATGAATAGCACACTCAAACCAGCGCTTGTTGGATTAAGTAAAGATGAATTATTAGAAAATGCATTAGCCAACAATGAAGGATTTATAAATGACAATGGGGCATTTATTGTAGAGACTGGACATAGAACTGGGCGTTCACCTAAGGATCGTTTTATTGTTAAAGACGATTGTACTAAAGATGTAGTCGATTGGGGCAACATTAATCAACCATTTTGTGCCACTCAGGTAGATAAGTTATGGCAAGAAGTTGAGTCATTTGCTAGACAGCAATGTCAGTGTTATGAACAGTCGCTAAGAGTGGGTTCAAGTGATAAGTTTGGGATTAATGTTAAAACGATTAATACATATGCATGGCATAGTCTTTTTGTAAAAAATTTATTCATTGATCAGCCAGCACACCCAGCATTAGATCAATGGACTTTACTTTCCGTACCACAATTTAAATGTGACCCTGAAAAGCATCAAACCAACTCAGATGGTTGTGTTATTATAGATTTTTCAAGAAAAAGAGTCCTCATTGCTGGGATGCGATATGCAGGTGAGATGAAGAAATCCTTTTTTTCAGTGCTTAATTTTATACTGCCAATGCATCAAATCTTACCTATGCATTGTGCTGCCAACCAAAGCGCAAATAAAGATGATGTTTCATTATTTTTTGGGCTTTCTGGCACCGGTAAAACCACTTTATCAGCTGATGTATCTCGTGAATTAATCGGTGATGATGAGCATGGTTGGTCAGATGAGGGTGTCTTTAATTTTGAAGGTGGTTGCTATGCGAAGTGTATAGATATATCAGAGAAAACAGAGCCTTTAATATGGCGTGCCATTAAAAAACATGCCGTTCTTGAAAATGTTGTTGTAGATAAGGATGGTGTTGTAGATTATAAAGATTCATCTAAAACGAGTAATACTAGAGCTGTTTATCCTAGATCATTCATACCTAATTGCGAACCAACCAACCAATGCCAAACACCAGATCGCTTGATCTTTTTGTGCTGCGATCTATATGGTGTCTTGCCGCCATTGGCAAGATTGACACCTGAGCAAGCTGCTTATTATTTCTTGAGTGGTTATACTGCGCTAGTTGGCAGTACTGAGGTTGGTTCTGGCGATGCTGTTAAACCAGTATTTAGTCCATGTTTTGGTGCAGTGTTTTTCCCACATGCTTTCAAAGTCTATGCTGATTTACTGCAAAGCAAATTAAAGTCGTCAGGCGCAAAGGTTTACTTAATGAATACTGGGTGGCATGCGGGAGCATATGGTTCAGAGGCAGGCAAACGTTATTCATTGAAGTTTACTAGGGCCATACTTGATGCTGTCCACACGCCAGAGGTTGATGCTTGTGAATGGGAGGTTATGTCAGACTTTAATTTTGAAATACCAAAGTCATTGGCTGGTTTTGATAGTGATAACCTCAATCCAAAGTATGCTTGGTCAAATGTTGAAGATTATCAACAAGCAAAAATGTCTTTAATTGAGGCATTCCAGAAAAACTTTGTTCAGCATAATATTCCTACGCTTGAATCTGTGGGCCCAACTCTAACAGAAGCTTGCGTTTGAGTGACAAGTTAAGCATTGGGATCCTAGGCACTGGCAATATGAGCCGCGCTTTCCTTCTGTCGATTCAAAATGCTGTTGGTGCCATTGGCGTAAAAGGGCGTACGCCTGAGGCAAGCAATTGTTTTGCAACTGAACTTAATGTGATCGATTGGCATGACCCAAGCGCTTGGTTTAATGCTGATGTGTGGGTAATTGGTGTGAAACCTAACCAGTTTCAAACTGCATGTGTGCCATTGAAAAGTATTTATGATGCTGCACGTCATAAGCCAACGATCATCTCATTAATGGCTGGTGTCTCACTTGCAACACTAGAAACACAATTTCCAAATGCTGATGTCGTCAAAGTGATGGCAAATTTATCAATTGCAACATCTAAACCAGTGTTTGCAGTTAATGCCAATCGATCGTTAGAAGACATACCATTTGCCGATGTTTTAAAAATACTTGGAGATCTTGTTGTTTTGGATGAAAAAGAGATGCACTTAGCAACAGTTTTGCTAGGTAGTGGCCCTGCAATATTTTTAGCGATCCAACAGCGTTTATACGAGTCAGGTAAAAAGTTAGGCTTAAGTGATGTTGCATCATTGCAGTTGTCTCAAGGTGCTTTAAGTGGTGCATCTGCTCTAAGTGTTAATCAATTCATGCCTCAAGACATCATCAATCAAATTGCATCCCCAGGTGGAACAACAGAGGCTGCCTTAAATGTCATTGAATATAGTGAATTACTCGATTGCTGTGAAGATGCTGTAGTAGCAGCATGTGGGAGATCTATTGAAATTAGTTATAATGGTCAAAATAATGCAAATAGCGATTGACAGTTATAAAGTATCAGGACTATAGTACGTTTATAACAAACGAAGAATTCCCCTTAATTTATGAAACAATATTGCAATATGCAAGCATTGAATAATAATGTTACGAGGAATCGATTCATACATTTTTTTAAGTAGAGGATTTATATGATAAACGTAACTGATAACGATTTTCCTAAGGCAGTACTTGAGTCAGAAATACCAGTGCTAGTTGATTTTTGGGCCGAATGGTGTGGGCCATGCAAAATGATTGCACCAATTTTAACTGAGGTTTCAGAAGAATATGGTGAAAAACTAGTCATTGCAAAAGTGGATGTTGAAGCAAACCCTAATACGCCAGCACAATATTCAGTCAGAGGCATTCCAGCGTTGATGATTTTTCACCGCGGTGAAGTCATTGGTACGAAAGTAGGGGCGCTTTCAAAAGCTCAACTTAAAGAGTTTATTGATGAATGCTTAGGTTGATTTGAACATGGAAAAGGATATGAACGAAAAAAAAATTATAGATATCAATCAAATAAAAAGCTTGTCATTGCCAAAGCTTCATGAGCTTGCTCAAGAATGTGGGATTGATAATTTACGCCAAAGAAAATCGGAGCTGGTTTTCAGCTATTTGAAAAAAATGGCCAAAGCCAATCAGGATGCAGAGTTTCAGGCGGAAGGTGTCCTTGACATTATGCAAGATGGATATGGTTTTTTACGTTCAGAAATGAATTCTTATCGAAGTGAGCCAGATGATATTTATGTCTCACCAAACCAAATTAAACGTTTCTCTTTGAAAACTGGGGATGTTGTTTGTGGAAAGATTAGGCCTCCTAAAGATAATGAGCGCTATTTTGCATTGTCTCAGGTCATCTCTTGTGGTGGCTTGCCGCCAGAAAAAAATCGATTTAAAGTTGATTTTGAGAGTTTGACGCCTTTGTTCCCAGATGAAAGAATTATGTTGCCGAGAGACAATGGTAGTAGTGAAAGTATCACAACGCGAGCGATTGATTTAATTGCACCCATTGGGAAAGGTCAAAGAGCACTTATTGTTGCCCCACCAAAAGCAGGGAAAACATTGTTAATGCAGGCTATGGCTCACTCAATTCTTGCTAATCACCCTGAGTGTTATTTAATAGCCTTGGGTATTGATGAGCGTCCAGAAGAAGTGACTGAAATGCGTCGTTCAATTAATGCCGAAGTTGTTGCTAGTACGTTTGATGAATCTGCTCAAAGACATGTTCAAGTAGCTGAAATGGTTATCGCTAAAGCAAAAAGAATGGTTGAAGCTAAAAAAGATGTTATCATCATTCTTGACTCGCTAACTCGTTTAGCAAGGGCTTATAACACTGTCACACCATCTTCCGGTAAAGTATTAACTGGTGGTGTGGATGCAAATGCATTACAAAGACCCCGACGGTTCTTTAGTGCTGCAAGAAACATTGAAGAGGGTGGAAGTTTAACCATTGTTGCAACTTGCTTGGTTGAAACAGGTTCAAAAATGGATGATATCATTTACGAAGAGTTTAAAGGAACTGGTAACAGTGAGATCCATTTAAGTCGATCCATTGCACAAAAGCATTTATACCCTGCCTTAAATGTTAAGACTTCAGGGACTAGACGCGAAGAACTCATTACGTCAGATGATGAGCTCAAGAAAATGCTTGTGTTGCGTAAATACTTGCAAACAATGGAAGATGCGCAATCAATCGAGTTTTTAATCGATAGGCTAAAGTCAACGCAAAACAATAAAGAATTTTTTGAAGCCATGCGTGGCGATAAGTAGTTTTTTTTATGATGGATGTTAAGTTTCACAATACTTTAACCGCCAAAAAAGAGCCTTTTATTCCAGTTGATGACAAGCATATAAAAATTTATGTATGTGGTCCAACTGTGTATGCACGGCCGCACATTGGTAATGCAAGGCCTAGGATTGTATTTGATCTTCTAGCCCGATTTTTAAAGGTTATTTATCCAAAAGTCACCTATGTCAGTAATATTACTGACATCGATGACAAGATCAACGATGCTGCTCTGAAGTCTGGTAAATCGATTCAAGACATTACAAATTTGTATCGCAGGCATTTTGATGAGGATATGGCAGCATTGAATTGTTTGAAGCCAGACATAGAGCCTACGGTTACTGATAACATTGATTGTATCATTGAGACCATTCAAAACATTATAGATAAAGATCATGCTTATGTAGCTGAGGATCATGTTTTATTTGCTGTAGATTCTTTTTCTGACTATGGGAAGTTGTCAGGGCGAACTTTAGAAGATCAAAAAGCGGGTGCAAGGGTTGCTGTTGCCGATTTTAAAAAGCATCCTGGTGATTTCGTACTGTGGAAGCCTTCTACTGGTCATGAGCCAGGTTGGGAAAGTCCATGGGGTTTTGGTAGACCGGGTTGGCATATTGAATGTACAGCAAATATTATTCGACATCTTGGGATGCCGATTGATATTCATGCAGGTGGTACTGATTTAGTATTTCCGCATCATGAAAATGAACTGGCACAAGGTGAATGCTGTAGTGATGTTAAACTATTTAGTAAATACTGGATGCATAATGGTTTTATCAATGTTAATAGTGAAAAAATGTCTAAATCAATTGGTAATATTTTATTGATTGAAGATTTACTTGAAACTGCATCTGGAGAAGCCATTCGTCTAGCTATTTTATCTACACATTATCGCCAGCCAATTGATTGGCGTGATGATACATTGACACAAGCAACAGCTAATTTAAACAAAATACATGTCGCATTGAGTCAGTTTCCAATTGACGCTGAACAAGTTTTAGATATCCATTTATTTCATACTTTAGCGGATGATTTAAATACGCCACTTATGTTGACTGAAATCTATCAGCTTTGTAAAAAAGTTATGTCTGGAGATGCTAAAGCACATAAATCATTGGTTGCTATGACACATATGCTTGGCCTTGGTTTGCAGTCTTTAGATAAAAAAGTGACTATTTCTGAAGAATTATTAGCCGAAGTAGAGGCGTTGATTACAAAAAGAAAACAAGCCAAATTAGATAAAAATTATCAATTGGCTGATGATATTCGCCAAGACCTTACAAGTCGAGGTATTGAAATTCAAGATAAGGGTAGTGAAACAACCTGGTCATGGAAAAAATAAGACAGTGCTTTTTGTTGTTATTGTTTAGTCAGGCGTTCGCAACCTTGAGCTGCGATGAGTTGCCTGGTATCTGGTGGGGAC
>JAURNZ010000033.1 GCA_030829925.1 Gammaproteobacteria bacterium
AACTCGGTACTTTGGCCAGTAGTCGTTTTATTAATGGTTTTGATGGGACTTGCTGTTCAAGCAAACTGGTTTGGCCTTAACTGGGAATGGCGTGTGCAAATTAAGGTGATATTAGCAGCATTATTAATAGCATTAGCAATTTCATTTTGTTTTTCAACGCAATTACATTTTCACGCGATGCTTTCGCTTACTTTGATTTTTTGGTTGATTTTAATGCATAGACAGCATTGGTTACAATTAAACTTTCAAAGACTGCCAATGTTGATTGCACATCTTGGTTTCATAGTCACTGCACTTGGCATTACATTAACTTCACAATTCAGTGAGGAGCACATCATTAGTATGAAGCTTGGTGAGACGGTCACAAGTAACCAAACTGCTGTGACTTGGAAAAAAGCTGCAAGTTATGAAGGGGATAATTTTTGGGCGATGAAAATGTATTTAAATTTTCATACTAAAAATGGTTTTAATTTTGATTTACATCCAGAGTATAGGGTGTATACAGCTTCTAAAACACCTTTACCTCACGCAAGTATAGCACCATTTATTTGGGGCGATTATTACGTCAATGTTGGTCAGAGTATTGGGGATGGTGCTTGGTTAATCAGGTGGCAATTTAAGCCATTTGTACGTTGGATTTGGTTAGGTGGTTTTCTTATGGCTGCAGGTGGTATATTATCTATGAGGAAAAAAAGGTATGCATCTTAATCAAATGAAATCCATTTTAGCAACCGCAATATTGTTAGCTTTTATGACGCTATTATATATCGGTCTGCATCAAAATCCTTCTGCGATTAAATCACCCATCATGCATCAATCGATGCCCCATTTCAAAGGTTTAAATGTTGGAGATAAGTCACCTTTTACAGATGAAGATCTAATTGGCAAACCATATTTTTTAAATATTTGGGCAACGTGGTGCAGTAGTTGTGCTGTAGAACATCCTGTTTGGATGCAGTTTTCTGCACATCATAAAATGAATATAGTGGGTGTCTTGTATAATGATAACCTTTCAACAGCATCACCTTGGTTGAAACAACACGGTAATCCTTATACGCATTTAGTGAATGATCCTAGGGGTAAGCTTATTATTAACTTAGGTGCTTATGGTACCCCCGAAACTTTATTTGTCGATGCGAAGGGTGTCATACAAAAACGGTTTATTGGGCCTGTAACCCCTGCATGGATTAACCAAACATATGAGGAGTTTATTTTATGATCAAAACCATCGATTTTAATGACCCTAATGCACCGGCTTTATTAGTTTCATCTTTCAGAGAAACTGGTTTTGCAATTATTAACTTGCCCCCGGTAGATTTTAATTTATTACAGCAATGTTTTGCTGCATGGCGTGGTTTTTTTAAAAACCCTGACACAGACTATGTATATGATAGTGAATCTGGTGCTGGTTGGATTGATCAAAGTTTGTCAGAGAAAGCAAAAGATGCACAAAAAAAAGATCTCAAAGAATTTTATCATTATTATAAAGGCCAACCATGCCCTGAAAATATTAAGCAGGTGACGGATGACTCTTTTAACATGCTATTTAATTTATCAAGTACATTATTAAAATGGGTTGAACAAGCTTTGCCGAATGAAATTAAAGCACATTTTGATCGACCCTTGAGCGATATGGTGTCTACGAAAAACACATTGTTTCGGATTATCCATTATCCACCGCTCAATGATTGTGAGGATACTGATGGTATTCGTGCAGCTGCACATGAAGATATTAATCTAATCACGATTTTACCCCCGGGTACAGCAGAAGGGCTTCAGGTTAAAACAATCGATGGTCAATGGTATCCAGTGGATGCTAAATCGAACCAAGTTGTTGTTAATATTGGGGATATGTTGCAAGAACTAACTAGAAAGTATTTGATTTCAACGTGTCATCGCGTGATTAATCCGATCGATTTAACCTTGCCCAGATATGCTATGCCACTTTTCCTACATCCACATGATGATGTCAAGTTGTCAGATCAATATCCTAGAGCCAATGACTACTTAAAAGAAAGGTTAAGAGAGCTAGGGCTTTTAAAGGAAGCTAAGCCAGCTTAGCGAAATTGCCGAGAGTCGGAATCGAACCGACACGGTGTTGCCACCACCAGATTTTGAATCTGGCGCGTCTACCTATTTCGCCATCTCGGCATAGTATAAAACTATATCAAATTAAAGTTTATTCTTAAAGTCTTTAATGATCTCTTTTGCAATAATCATTTGTCTGATTTCATTTGTACCACCACCTATGTCGAATAATTTGGCATCCCTCATTAGCATTTCGACAGGGTAGTCCTCAGTATAGCCATTGCCACCTAACAATTGAATGGCTTCCATACTAGTTGCAACTCCTGCACGAGAACAATGCAGGTAAACACTTGCTGCATAAGCATTAGTTAATGTGTTTTCATTGATTCTTTTGAAGGCCTCTGTAAGCATGGCTTGAGAAGATTCAATAGAGGTATACATATCTGCAATTTTGGCCTGAGTTAATTGAAATTGGTTAAGACATTTGCCAAATTGTTCACGTTGCGCTGTATATTCAAGTACTGTTTTTAGACAAGATTTTTGAATGCCTAAGGGGCCTGCTGACAACATAACGCGTTCAATATTAAGACCATCCATTAAAATAGATAACCCTTCATCTACAGATCCTAGGACGTCATCTTGGCTTAATTTAACATTATTGAAATACAATGAACCCGTTTTTGAGCCGCGCATGCCTAATTTTTCAATTGGTTCACTTTTAGTAACACCAGGTTTTGTTAAATCAACAATAAACGCTGTGATCCCCCTGTATTTCTGTTTAGGATTTGTATTTGCATAAACAACAGCAACGCCTGCATCGGGTCCATTTGTAATCCAAATTTTCTGCCCATTTAAATAATAATGATTTTTTTTGAGTTCAGCTGTTGTTTTCATTGCTAAAGCATCAGAGCCTGCGTTTGGCTCGCTGATGGCTATGGCACCAATGGTTTTGCCTTTAATGAGTTGAGGAAGCCAAAAATCTTTTTGTGCGGGGGAACCATGTTGAATGATAGGGTGCATACACAAATGGCTGTGTGCAAGGTAGCTAAGGCCCATAGCAGGCGAGTGTTGACTGATCTGCTCGATGGCTTTGGCTTGTAAAGAATAGGATTGATTTAAGCCGCCGTAGACCTCTGGAGCTTGAACACCAAGTAATCCAAAATCACCTAAAGATTGCCATAGATCTTTTGAAATCATAAACTTTTCAATTTTTTTTGCATGTGTTGCAATAAATTTATCTACAAAGTCAGTGATACCAATTTCAATGGACTCAGCTAACTCTGATGTATATGCTTGATCTGTGATGGTTATATTGTCTTTTGTCATGGATGCATCATAACATAAGCACATTTTTAATTGCAGGTATTTTTAAAAGATGGTATGTTCGTTTTATGCGTTGGTTGCTAATTATCTTTTTATGCTTAATACAAACTATTCAAGCAAACATTATTCCTGAGATCAAAAAAAGAGGTGTTCTTAATTGTGGTGTAACTACAGGTTTACCTGGCTTTTCATTTATGAATGAAAAAGGTGAGTGGGCAGGCTTTGAGGTTGATTATTGTCGGGGAATTGCTGCTGCTATCTTTAATGATCCAAATAAAGTTAAATTCATTCCCTTAACAAATCAAATGCAGTTTTTAGCATTGAATATGAAACAGGTTGATGTTTTGGCACGGGTTATTTCTATTAATTATACACGAGCGACTCAATTATCTGGCATGTTTCCTGTAACACATTATTTCGACGACGAGGCTGTGCTAATTTATAATTTAAATATAAAAAAATTAAGTGATTTAGACGGGAAAACAATTTGTCTAGTTTCAGGAAGTACTACCGAACAAAACTTGTATCATTATGCATTAACACAAGGCTGGCATTATAAACCATTGGTGATGAGTCGCGGACAATTAGCAGTGCGTGCACTTGCCTCTGGGCGTTGCAAAGCATTGGCTGGAGATCGTTCAAGTTTATATGTCTTTAAGAATGAACTTCCTAAGCCTAAGCAGGCAAATGTGTTTGATGAAAGCATCGCACTAGAGCCCCTAGGATTAATGGTCAGGCAAAGTGACATTGATTTGTATCAGCTCATTCAATGGATGCATTATGCATTGGTATTATCTGAACAAAAAAATATTACACAAGCAACCATTGCATCTAAACAATTAACGCTATCAGATTTTAATGAACAAATGGGCATTATGTCGCTTACAATGTCACATTTGCCTGATCATTGGTTGTACCAGGTAATCAATGCAGTAGGTAATTATGGTGAAATATATTCTAGAAATTTAACAAAACCTCTTAATATTCCAAGAAATAATAATAAACTTATGTCTCAGGGTGGTATGATGTACTCACCCAGCTTTAATTAATGATAAGATTGCAATGTGATTAAAAATTTCTTATGCTCGAAAGATGCATATCTATCAAAGACAAAAAATTCATTGGTTTTATGAATTATTGTCACTAGCTTTTATAGTATTAATTATCAGCTGGCTATATTTCAATTGGAAAATAAATGCGTCAGGGTATCAGGTATCTAACACTTGGACTTTTTTGTCATCATCAGCAAATTTTTTCATCAGTGACCATTGGCTGCCTTTTAGTCCTAAAGATCCGACGTGGTATGCTATTTTAATTGCGTCTGTTAATACCTTTATTTTGGGTATGTCAGTTATGATGTCTGCAACTGTGTTTGGTTTTCTATTTGGGATTTTGTCTACCTATCCTAAATATAAGTTGCAGTGGTTTGCATCAAGTTATGTCGATGTGTTCAGAAACACACCTTTGGTTGGGCAATTATTCTTTTGGTATTTTGGTGTGTTTTATCTAATGCCACAAACAGAACATATCTATTATGATGGGTTCGTAAAGGTTAGCATTCAATCATTGAGTATTTATACAGGCAATTTGTTTTTTATTTTAAGTGTCTTTTATCTGATTGTTGGCGTATATTTCCTATGTCTCAAACGTGCATTTGGTATTAGTTTATCTTGTTTGCTGATGAGTTTTATATATTTCAATTTTAGTCATTCACATTACTTTACAATGTCGGTTGAGTGGCTCGCACTATATACTACTTTAACTTTTTATACAGCTTCTTACATTGCAGAAATTGTAAAAGCATCATTATTAAGCGTTCCAAATGCCATTGATGACGCTGCCATAGCTTTGGGTTTAAACGATAGAGATAAGTTTAAGTTAGTGATATACCCGATAGCATTGAAATCAATGCGTCCAATGTTAATCAATCAATATATTACTATTATGAAAAATACATCTATTGGTATGCTGATCGGATATCCTGAATTAATGAATGTATTAACAGGCACGATTATTAATTCAACTGGTCAAACATTGATTTGTGTCTCGCTCATGATGTGTATTTATTTAAGTGTGTGCTTATTTTGTCAATTTTTATTTATGAGAAAGCATGAACCAATATAAATTAAATTCAACATTTATTATTAAAGTTGTTATTGCAGTAATAGCATTGTTTATAATAGCCCCAGATTTTGTAGTGTTGAGGCGGTTTGTATTTGGGTTTGGTCAATTTATTACGCCTTCGATATTTGTCCTGTTTTTTGCAATATTACAATATACACTGCTTAAAAATAATAAGTTTATGGCTTTACTTGTTTGGATGTTAATATTTGCATTTATTTTACTAAACATCAAAGATGGTTGGCCAACAGGATTAATGGTTAATGTCGTTCTAACCCTGATGTGTTTGCCAATGACGTTTATATTGGCACTTCTATTTGCAGTGCTTAGGTTCCAAAGCACACTTCTTGTTTTGAAAATATTTGCAACGGTCATCATCGAATCAGTTAGAGGTGTGCCATTGATTGGTTTGATGATTTTTATTTTAAGCGTAGGTGCAGATATGGTTCCTGCTTATTGGATGATGCCAAAAATAATTACGTTATGGATGATTTATAGTTTGTTTGCGGGTGTATACCTTGCTGAAGTTTTCAGGGGTGGCTTTCAATCTATTCCTAAGGCTTATTTTGATGGGGCATATGCGTTGGGTATGTCGCCTTTAAAGACATATGTTTATGTTCTGGTGCCCAAAGTAGTAATAGATACAATCCCTGCGGCATTTAATGTTTACATTGGTTTGTTTAAAGAAACAAGTTTAGTATTGTTATTCGGTTATTTTGATTTAATGAATATCGCTTTAAATTATCTTGATTTCCCAGAACATTATGATGAAAGCATAAAAATTTACATGATGGTTCTAATTCTTTTTTGGATTGTAGCAACCATCATGCATGAATATGGTCATTATTTATTTAAAACATTTTCTAAATATGAGGCAAAGAAAACATGAAGCCATTATTAACAATTGATCAGTTATCCTTAAGCTTGAGCGGTAAAGAAATTTTAAAAGATGTGAGTTGTCAATTTCAAACAGGATCTTGCTCAGTCTTAATTGGCCCATCGGGTTCTGGTAAGTCAAGTTTGCTAAAAACACTTAACCTACTTAATGAATATGATGCCGGACTAGTTTGTTTTAATGGTAAAGACATTAAAACAATATCAAAGACCGAGCTTAGAAAAAAAATTGGCATGGTTTTTCAACAATATAATTTGTTTGACCATCTATCGGTAATGGATAATTGTACTTTGGCGCTTAAACGTGTGCTTAACTTGAAAAAAAGAGATGCTCATGAGATTGCCCAAACATATTTGACTAAAGTTAAAATGAATGATTATGGCAATGCTTTTCCTAGACAATTATCTGGTGGACAGCAGCAAAGGGTGGCTATAGCAAGAGCAATGTGTCTGCAGCCAGAAGTATTATTATTAGATGAACCTACTGCAGCACTTGACCCTGAAATGTCATTCGAAGTACTTGAAACAATTAAATCACTCGCAGAGGAAGGCGTTACAATGATTTATGTGACGCATGAAATTAATTTAGCAAGACATTTGGCTGATCAGGTGATTTTTATTGAAGAAGGACGTGTTGTTGCACAAGGCGATGTTAAAGAAGTGTTAGATACAACAAAAAATAATAGAATTAAAAAATTTATTGAGCAAATTGAACACAGATTATACGGAAGCGAGTAGGCTAATAGTCAATCTTTTTAACTATGTTTAAAGTGTCGACTTGAGCTTTATCAGGTGTAACCGCATGAATTGTACTATTTATGTGATCATTGAATTTAAATAGCGATATGTCACACTGATCTTGTTTTTGTCGCTTTTTAGCACATTCAGTTTTCTCTTCTGGTGAAATTGTAACAAGGTGGTTTCTTTTAGAAGAGATTTTATTTTGTGGTGAAGCAAAGATATTGTTTCCAGAGCTGCAAGTTACTCTAAATATCCCATCTTCGTCACTATCTGATTCTGGGTAATCATAAGTAACTGAATCATCTGTTGTGTTTAGATCTTCATGAATGGTTGCAGGTGAAGGATGGGAAGAAATTATATTTATTTCACTTTTCGGTTCAGGTAAAGTTGCTTGAAAAGTGAATATTTTTGGTGAGCGGATGTGATATAGACCAAAGACGCTAATCGGCACGCACTTTGGAGGCCTCATTACAGAGCTAAAATGCCTAATATTATTAAGTGCATGATATCTTCTTACTCCAACGAAAAGAAATGTCTCGAGAAGTATATTATCTACATCTAACCATTCAAAATATCGATGTTTGCGTCGAGTTTTTTCAGCTATGTTAAGTAGGACATAGTGTGTATCAACTAATTGTACGATTTGACACGGTTTGTTTTTGAGGGCATCCACGACCATTGGTAAATGTTTATATAGATATTTATTTGGTATTTCTAATCTTAAGCTTAATGATTGATCCTTTTTAGGAAAAAAATCAATATTATCATTAATAAGTTGATATAATTTAAATTTAGAAGCTTCTTGAATAATAGCTGACATGTTATCCCAGAATATATCATCGAGCTGATTAATGGTGTTTTCTGTCTCAATTATTCTTAATTGCACATCAGTTGTATCAAATAGTTCTTTTAAATCATTTAGTTCGTTAAACAAGTTTGTTTTATGCAGGTAGTAAAGATACTTTATTCTGCTAAATAGGTCACTGAATAATTTTTCAATTTTTATAAAGTATTCAGTGCGTAAAGGGTCATTCATCCTTTTAGATAATGCCATTGATCGAATGAGTTTGCCGTGGCTTTCGATGTTAAAATAATAAATTAGATTGCAGTTAGAATTGAGTGATTCTTTAACAAAAGAATTAAAAAAAACACTTAATTGAATCTTAGAAAGCTCTGTAAAATATTTATCTTGGTGTTCAGGTGATTGAACACGTTCTTTAGAGCTAAGAAAATCCAAACCAGTTTGAGTGTTGCCTTGAATGGATTCAAGGGTTATTTCAGAATTTTGTGAATCTAAACTTGATGATAAAGATGAATTAATTAAGTTACTTTCTGTTGATTGAGGCGAAAGTATTTCATTGTCAGTAAGCCCTTCAGTGTTCTGACTGTTTGGGTAAGTTAAAAATAAATTTGTAAACAAGTTGTTTGGCTCAAAGTCATTATGCATTTGAGGGGTTGGAATATCATAATCCATACCTTCATCTTGTTCTAAGAAATATGAATCAATACTTCTATTGTCATCATCAATTTGGATGGGTTCATAAAATGAATTAAAAGAGTCTGAACTCTCTGTGTTCGGAGTATTTTGGATATCCATTTTTTGTGAGTCATTAGCCATAACAATTGAGATTCTACCCATGTGATCTTAAGAAAACAACTATTTTTAATAAATTTTTTAAATTATTACTCTATTGAATCATAGTTGAAATCAACTTTCTCAATTTTTTCAAACCTTTGTGTAATTTTGCTTGATGACTTATGTACAAGGTCTATATCTTGATAAGCAAGTTGAACATGCCTGGCTAAATCATTCATGCGTTTCTGAAACCTTTGAAAATCAGCAGAAAGCATTTGAATATGTTTTTGAATTAAGTGAACTTGCTCACGAGTTTCAACGTCTTTAATGACGGCCATTGCAGTTGTTAAGATTGCCATCAGTGTGCTTGGGGATGTTAGCCATACTCTTTGTGATTGAGAGTATTCAACAAGTTCAGGTAGTTGTGCATGAATTTGAGCAAATATAGATTCTGCAGGTATAAATAGAATGGCACTTTCTGCTGTCTCACCTGCAATGATGTATTTGCTTGCTATGTCGTTGATATGTTTTTTGATGTCTTGTATAAATTGTGATTTTATTTTTAGGTTGTCTGGTGATTCCTGCAGCCTTCTATAATTTTCAAGTGGAAATTTAGCATCTATAACGATATTGCCTGTTGGTTCAGGTAGTAGCAATAAGCAATCGGCTCTTTTTTGGTTAGACAATGTTGCTTGTAATTTAAAATGTTTTTCGGGAATGGTATTTCTTATAAGTTGATGCAATTGAATTTCACCAAAGGTGCCCCTTGCTTTCTTATCATTTAATATGTCTTTTAGGGTAATGATGTCAGATGATAGCTCTTGGATTCTTTTTTGAGCTGTATCAATCTCAGCGAGTCGTTTGATCACGTTGTTAAAAACCTCAGATGTTTTATCAAATCCTTCACCAAGTCTTCGATCAACTTGCCCAGATATTTGTTTTAATTGTTGATCTGTTAGTTGCATGATTTTTTGAAACTGTTCCCCTTGGAAGTTAATTTGCTGTCTTAAAAGTAGTTCGAGTTGGTCACGAATTTCCTTAGTATTTTGATTAAATAAGGGTAATAGTTGTTCTTGCATCAATAATGCATTTTGATCTTTATTAAGGGGTTTTGGTTGAGTATAAAGTTTGTATGTAATGATGGCTTGAAAAGCAATCACAGTTAAAGTCAATATATAAATCATCATAGTTATTAATTTACTTCAAACTTAGTAAATTATCACGTATAATCTTTAATTATGGAAATTTTAACATTTTTGACACACTATTGGTGGCTAGTATCCATAATAGTTGTCGTACTTATTGCCATTGTAATTATGGAATCATTAGAGTCTAATCAAACTAAAAATGCTGTGACATGTGATGAGGGTATTTTGAAAGTAAATGATGCAGGTTATATTTGGGTCGATACGCGCACCTTGAAGAAATTCAATGAAGATGCCATTATTGGTGCAAAACATATTGATGAAATAAAAAAACCAAAGTTAAAGTCTAATAAGAAATCTAAATATATCTATTACTGTCAAAATGGTTCAGAAAGTTTGAAAATTGCTCAAAAAGAAGCGCAACTATATTTAAAAGGTGGTTTTGATGTTTGGACATCACAAAGCTTACCTACAGATAAAAAGGAGATATCATGATTGAAATATATACGACACAATTGTGTCCATACTGTGATCAGGCAAAAGCTTTATTTAAAGATAAAGGTTTAGCCTACACCGAAATTCGTGTAGATACGGACGCAGAAAAAATGACTGAAATGCTCGAGCGTTCTCAAAGAAGAACGGTGCCACAAATTTTCATTAATAATCATCATGTAGGTGGTTTTGATGATTTAAAACAATTAGTAGAAGCAAATAGATTAGACGATTTATTATAAAGGAGTACCTTATGTCACAAGAAAACCAACCCAATCAAGAATTTGGAATCAACCAGATTTATATTAAAGACTTATCTTTTGAAGCAATTTTACCATTATACGAGCTAAAGACAGATTGGAGACCTAATGTTTCAGCTGATTTAGATAATACTTTCAAACAAGTTGATGAAAACTTTCATGAAATAGCAATCAATATGAAAGTAACTGTTTCTGTTGAAGATAAGACTGTTTTTGTGGTCGAAATAGAACAGGCGGGTTTATTCAAATTGGCAGGGTTTGATGAAAAGCAAATGGGGCAATTATTAAATAGTTTTTGTCCAAATATTTTATTCCCATATCTTCGTGAGTCTGTTGCAGCTTGTATTGTAAAAGGTGGTTATCCTGCCCTACATTTAAGTCCGATCGATTTTGATGCTAGGTATGTGGATATGCTTGAAAAGCAAAAAGCTTCATGAATGTCATTAAGCGATTAATATTATTTTCAAAAAAACATTACAAACTATTTTTTATAGCTGTTCTTGCTAGTACGCTTGCGAGCTTATTAGATGTATCATTTCTTTACCTAATTAAGCAGTGTACGGATAGACATCATATATCTTCTGAGTTTACACCTGCAGTCATTATTGCAGGTATTCTCTTGCTGGTTGTCTGTCGTTCATTATTTAATTATGTAGCAGAAGTTTGGATTTTTAAGTTCGGACGTAATGTCATCATGGATATTAGAAATCTTTTATATGACAAGTTACTCTCAGTGAAGATTTCTGATGTAGAAAAAAAATCCACGGGTGATTTGACAACGAAATTATTATATCAGTCTGATCAATTAGGCAATGGACTGCTTAACTTCCTAAAGTCTGTGCTACAAGAAGGATTTGTGGTCATCGGTTGCATATTAGCGCTGCTTTTTATGAATTTCATGATGACATTGATGGTGCTGTTAACTTTTGTGGTTGTTGCCATTGCAATTCAAAAAGCAGCTGATTATATGCGTGCACACCAATTTGCAGTCCAAGATAGATTGACTGAATTAGCACATTTTATGGATCAAACAAAATATGCTATAAAAACGGTTTGTATGCAAAATGTCCAAAAGGAAATGAATCATCGTTTTAAGCATATTGTTGAAAACCATACTGCACACCAACTAAAAATCAATAAAGCTTCAGCTTTGTCAGCTGGGATAATCCATTTTATCATCACGCTTCCTTTGGCTATGTTGATATGGTTAGTTTTAGTATTTCCTAATTGGGTTTCTGCCGGAGATTTCGCTGCATTGGTTTTTGGTTTTTCAAGAATTTATGCGCCAATGAAGCGCATTAGTCGCATGAATGTTGAGCTTCAAGCAACCATTGCTGCAGGTGATTCATTGTTTACATGGTTTGATGTGAAACCTGAAAGAAGAAATGGCAAGAAATTGACTAATCAATCCTCGCCAAGCATTGTTATGGATGACGTCAGTGTTGTTCGTTCAGGAAAAGCTATTTTAAAAGAATGTAATGTAACCATTGACTCAGGTGGTATAACAGCTTTTGCTGGAGAAACTGCAAGTGGTAAAACAACTTTATTGCAAGTCATTGCAGGATTAATTGAGCCTGATCATGGTGATTTTCGTCTGGATGATGTTTCTATCAAAGATATTTATTTACCAAGTTGGCGAAATCAAATAGGTTTTGTTGATCAATCATTACCATTGTTTAATTTATCTATCGCTGAAAATATTGCTTTTTTTGGGAAGTTAGACATGAAAAGAGTAGAGTGGGCATGTTATATCGCTGCTCTTGACAAAGACGTTGCACTACTTGAAGCTGGATATAACCATATAGTTGAATATGGTGGTATTAACTTATCAGGTGGTCAAAGACAACGAGTTGTACTGGCGCGTGCTATTTATCATGCCAAACAATTCATCATCATAGATGAAGCTACTTCAGCATTAGATAATGAAACTGAGCAAACCATTTATGAACGGCTAAAATCATTAAAAGACATAACAATTTTATTATCTTCTCATCGTGAAGCTGGTCTTCGATTAGCAGATAAAGTCATTGTGCTAGATCATGGCAAGATTGTTGAATCAGGTTCATATCATTCGTTATTAGCGCATGGCGGTAGACTTTCACAACTCATTGGTTCATATGATGAGATTAAAGCTTGAGCGTTGGATAAATAGGCAGTGGTATTTGCATGGCAAGATTTGTCATCTATTTATCCCTCTAAGTTTTTTATACAAAAAAGTTACGAATGCAGGTGAAATACCTCCAAGTCAAAAATTACCAACGCCTGTATGGGTTGTTGGCAATCTAACTGTAGGAGGCTCAGGAAAAACACCTTTCATTATTGCTATGGCTAGACTTGCAGCTGAAAAAGGTCTTCGTGTATTAGTTGTAACTAAACCATACCGAATTAAACATAAACTTTCTAAAACCACATTCATAGAATCAGTTTTAGAGCCAAAAGTATTTGGTGATGAGCCTTGTTTAATTAAAGCTCAAACCAAAGCAGATGTTTTGTGTATTGCTAAATCTCGTCAAGATATTAAAAAGTATTCCAAACACTATGATTTGATCCTTTGTGATGATGGTTTACAAGATCATACGTTACAAAGAAGTCTTAATTGGGTTGTTGTGAACAATCAAAGAGGCTTTGGCAATGGTCATTTAATTCCTAGAGGCCCCATGAGAACTGCTTTAAAATGGTCTAATCGAATCGATCATGTGGTTGAACGAGGGAAGTCACAGGAAAGCGCTTTAGGGTATACATTAACGGTGGATCATATTTATGCACTTGATACAAATAACCCATGTGACATTGCTATTTTAAAAAACAAAAATATTTTAATTGCCTGCGGGCTCGGTCATCCGGATGGTTTTTTTGATGAGGTTCTTAAGCTAGGTATTCAAGGTGAAACCATGGCATACCCAGATCATCATGATTTTTCTAAGGCAGATATCAATTACTTTCGATCATTCGATGCTGTGATTATTTCAGAAAAAGATGCTGTTAAAGTAAAATCGTTTAATCTTTCACATGTATATGTTACAAAGACAAACATTCATTTAAATAATAACCTATCAAACTTAGTGATGGATCTATTGAACGCAATCACTGAAAGTGATACTATAATGGCTTAATCGGAGAGATGGCCGAGCGGCTTAAGGCGCTCCCCTGCTAAGGGAGTATGGGGGCAACCTCATCGAGGGTTCGAATCCCTCTCTCTCCGCCACTTTAATAAAACTAAAATCTATAAATACTTAAAAATTTTTTAATATGGAAAATCTTTTTAATGAAAAGCAGTCAATGTTTTCTATCAGTCAATCCTTGCAAGATGAATCAATAAAAATAGGTTTAACAAAAGCACAAATTAATATTTTAAATTATGGTCATCATACGTTAGATGCAATCAAAAAATTGATGTCGGAATCAAATCTGACTTTAGCAGAAGCTTATGATCAATTTAAATGTTTAAACTATATTCAAGTTGAGGGCATAACTAATTTAGGCTTATCACGAAATGAAGTTGAAAATAAACATTTTAACGAGATATCTTCGAAAGCAATTGAAACATCAATGAAACGTGGTTTGTCAAAAGATGAGGCGCTAAGCTTATTTATGATTCCAGTTGTACAAGTACATGAAAAGTTAAATGATTATTTAGATCAAACAAAGATTGAATTGGGTGCTTTATCGACTTTCACTGAAATTAGAATTATTGTATACAATGGTCAAGGGTATGGCAATCAACGTGCTGCATTGATATTGATGGGTCAATTAAGGTCTTTCGGATTTAATGGTTTATTTGATGTTTGGTGTGAGGATAAAGAAAGCACTCACTTAATGCTTGATACAGCATATCGTTACAATGATGAAAAACTAGTTGCCAAAAGAATGCTTCAAATGTTACCTAACCTAAAGTCTATACAAGATGATTTATATGAAGATAATGTATATGGACAAATGCGTTTGTCATCGCTGCCTCATGATTTTAAAACCAATAAAAATTTTCAGTTATCTCTTAAACCTTTAGATTTATGTATCTCTGGTGCTGAAGATGGTAATGGTTATTTACATATTAAGCAAAAAAAAGCAAATTTATTTAATGTGAAAATATATATTTCACTACAGCCAACCAATTGGACAGCCGGTGGCGGTAATTCATTCATTGTTGATAATTTTGAAGTAGTTATGCCACTCATTGATCAAGAAACATCAAGATTATCTTGTTCTATAGCCTTTAATTTTTCAGTAGATGATCTGAATGAAAAAGAATTAAAAATATTTAAATGTTTAGAAAATCCAAATAACCATAGTCAACTGGTATATGGTATTTATGATCGACAGGGGGCGTTATCGCCTCAAATACAATTTCAAAGAATTATAAATGCACATTTAGTACTTGCAGAAAAAACAAATAAAACAAGTATTTTATTGGTGCCTCAAAAAAAGCTTTATACAATGCTTGAGCGTTTTGATACTGACGAGGTATTAGTGCTAGATGTTGATGAAATAAAGCAAGATTCATTAGACATCAATGAGCACAAAAAAATTATTATTTTAAAAACTGATAGTTTATCTGTTCATTATTTTGATTATCTTATGGGTGAGGGCACGACATTACCAGCAATTATAGAAGGGTGTAATTCAGTCGAATTTTGTGAGTCTCATGGGATCCCATTTTTACATGGTGGTAGTTTACATGATCCAATACATCCATATAACTTCGCAGATGATGGCTATGAAATAAGAGGTAGTCATCTCTTTTTATTTTCTCAGGTTAAAGAATATGTGAAATATCACGACGTGCAGGCACTTCATTTAACGGCCAATCGATGTTTGGAGCAAGGTGATGAAGGATGTGAACCAGCAATGGTTGCATATATGCTAGAGTCTTTAGAGCCTAGCTCAAAAGTCAAAAATTATCATGAAGCCAGACATGTGAAATATATGAAAAGACCTGACGCAGTAGAGGGCGCACTTGTTGCAGCTGGCATAGATTTTAAACAAGGACATGACCAGACTTTTACGGATGCACCAAAACTAAAGTAAAAAATCTTGTTAGATTTATTATAAATTGGTAAGCTCTTGTTGAAATAAAACTTATTTTAAAAGAGGTGTCACATATGAATCATGGTGAAATAAATAAAGATGTAATCATACACGCCATAGAACAAAATCTAAATCAGAAGTTGCAATATTTGCCATCAAGTATCCATAATATGTTCGTAGACAACATTGAACAAACAAAAGTTGTTGATTCTGGAATGCCAACAGATACTTTTAATACAGCCTATGGTGGTATTGTGACCCAAAAAGTGGCTAAGGATGTGATGCAATATTATCTACAAAGAAAACTACCCATGGCTTGGTGGATTGGGCCATCTTCAGAAAAGAACAAAGATTTAGAAAAAAATAT
>JAURNZ010000034.1 GCA_030829925.1 Gammaproteobacteria bacterium
AAATTATCAGCCTGATCCACTTCTGGGTAGCGTTCAGGGTACTTATAACGGTGCATGGTAGGTATAAACTTCTGATGCAGCTTTTCAACCCAAACGTGTTTATTAACATCAAAATCTAATGGCTGATTGGTTTGCTGACTAACCCATCCAACCACATCTAGACTTTCATCTATGATTTGAGTCTCGTTCACAATCAACACTGGGACAGTGCCTTTGGGAGATGCCGTCAGTAATGCCTCAGGCTTATTTTTCAAATCTACTTCGCGTAAGGTGTAGCTTAACTTTGCATAACTGAGTGCCATTCTAGCACGCATGGCATATGGGCATCGCCTAAAAGAATATAAAGTTAGTTGTATTTGCTCTGTCATTTAATTGCCTCCAATATGTCTTTCGCCTCTTTTTTTTGCCAATTGATGCTGTTTTTGACGTTCAATGAATGAGGCTTTTTGCTCAAGCGTAGTCTGCTCAATACAGTATTCACATGAAATACCCGGTTGGTAGGATTCATGCATCATTTGAGCTTGTGTTAAGGGTGCACGACAAGCAAAGCACTGTTCATGGCCACTAGGTTCTAAATCATGGTTAACAGCCACACGTTGATCGAAAACGAAACAATCCCCTTCCCACAAACTATTTTCTTGCTCAACTTCTTCTAAATACTTTAAGATACCACCCTCAAGATGATAAACTTTTTCAAACCCTCTTGCTAACATAAGGGAGGACGCTTTTTCACAACGAATACCACCTGTACAATACATAGCAACTTTTTTATGCTTTTTGACATCTAATTGATCGTCTACATAGGCTGGAAAAGCTCTAAATGTTTCAGTTTTTGGATTAAGAGCACCTTTAAATTGACCGATTTGGCACTCATAATCATTGCGTGTGTCAATGACAACGACTTCAGGATCTTGAAGGAGTTCATTCCATTGTTGAGGATTAAGATACTCGCCAACCAAATCATTTGGGTTGATGGCCTGATCGCCAATGGTGACAATCTCCTTTTTTAATTTTACTTTAAACCTTAAAAAAGGGTTTTCCTCACAATAACTTTGCTTATATGAAAGATTAAAATCAGGATGCTCATCAAACCACTTTAACAATAATTCAGTTGTTTGTTTTGAAGCAGCAATAGTGCCATTGATCCCTTCTTCAGCTAAAATTAGCGTACCTTTCAGATCATCATATTGTTTGAAAGACAACAGTGTATTTTGAATGTCTTTGACATGTGTCAATGATACGAATTGGTATAATGCTGTGACAACAATTTGACTCATAATCAGTTCCTTTAAGTTGTATCATAAACGAACTACAGGTGTTTTGACAACAAATAAACCAATCAAATCATCCAGTTACTAAGCCATAGACATAAGCAAATAACGCAGCCTGTCCAAGTAATACGCCTAAGTATGACAATAGACGCTTAAAGTTAGTTAAACTAGCATATAAAACAGGAATGACGAATAATGAAAAGAATGTACCAACTGACATACCATAAACAATCAAAATACCTAAGTCAAAACGACTAAATGCACCTGGACCTTGAGCGAAAACCAATGGTAAAGCACCTAAAACCATAGCTAGTGTGGTCATTAAAATAGGTCTTAGACGAAGGCCAGCCGATTTTTTAGCAGCTTCATTTTCATCTTTGGACTCAGGCAACAACTGATTGGCAAAGTCGACAATCAATATCCCGTGTTTTGTAATTAACCCCATCAACGTCACAATAGCAATTTGCGTATACATATTAAATGAAGACCAGCCTAAAGCCATTGGAATAAATGCACCTAATGTTGCTAAAGGAATCGTCATCATAATGATTAATGGGTGACGGAAACTTTCGAAAGTTGCTGATAGTATTAGGTAAATAAACACCAATGCACCTATAAATACAAACGTGGTTTCATTGCCTGCATTTACAGAAAATCTTAGCTGATCTGCATAATCATAGGACATATTTGCAGGCATATATTTTGCTTGTAGATCTTTAAAAACATCCAACACTGTTGTATCTTTCACATCGACAGGCAAATATGACAATGTAGCAGAGTTAAGTTGTTGGAATTGTGGATAAGATAATGGCCCCACTTCCTGGGTGATGGTCGCAATTTCAGACAATGGAATGGTGCTCTTATATGTTGATGTAAAGTCATCAACATGGAAATGAAGAGAAGCCATTTCACTACTGAGTTGTATTGGATATGCTTTTAAATCATCAATATCAATTCTGGAACCGGAAATACTTTCAGGCATAACATCATAACTCATCTGATCGAAGTTAAATTGTGTGATATTGGCTGAACTTAATAGTAGCCCTAGTGCATTACCAACATTTTTTGCAGAAATACCCAATTGACTCATGCGTTTACGGTCTAACTTGATACGATATTTGATTTGATCAATTTTCAAATCTGAGTCAACAAATAAAAATCTACCTGTTTTCATTGCCTCTGCACGAATTTTCTCAGCAACTTGAAATATTTTTTCTGGCTGCTCTGGTGACTTAATCACAAGTTGATTCACCATACTTTTCATAATAGGCAATGATGGAGACATTAAAACTTGATACTTAACACCAGGCACTGTGTTAGAATATTGCATCATCTTTACCATCACATCTCGATCAGTAATATCAGGTCTGTCAGTCCAAGGTGTGAGTGCTAAACCTGTGAAAGACTTTGTTGGGCCCATCATATTTGGGTTACTAAAGAATGTTTCAACACCATCGATTTTTTTGGCGCTTTGATCTAATAAGTCGGTATAAAATTTCATGTAGTTAAAACTAGCAGACGATGGGCCATACCCTTGAGCAAATACAAACCCATTATATTCTTGTGGCACCAGTTCAACGGCTGGGATTCCAAAAAGGACTACAAGCACATCAAGAATGATGATTGGGATGATTAAAACAATCCATTTTTGATTAAATAAAACAGTTAGAATTTTATCATAACCAAATCGAATCTTATCAAAAAATTTATTAATGATGGTTACAAACTTACCATGAATTGAAGACTCACATAAAATCTTGGAACACATCATTGGTGATAAAATCAAACTTACAATACCAGAAACAATCACAGCAAATGCGAGTGTAAATGCAAACTCTTTAAAAAGCGCACCTGTAATGCCTGATGAAAATCCTAAGGGTGTAAATACAGCTGCCAATGTGATGGTCATAGCTATGATTGAACCAATGATACTAGATGCACCTAACTTTGAAGACTCGAGTACAGGCATCCCCTCTTCCATATGTCGCTGTATATTCTCAATCACAACAATGGCATCATCGACCACCAAACCGATCGCTAACACTAATGCCAATAATGTTAATAGATTGATACTATATCCAAACATCATAATGCCAATACATGCACCAGCTAATGACAATGGAATAGTCACAATAGGTATTAAAGTTGAACGTAAAGAGCCTAAGAATAAAAATATAATAAATATGACAATTGCACTTGCTTCAAAAATGGTATTTACAACTTCATCAATAGATTCTTGCATCGAAATAGTTGAATCATAAACAATGAATGAAGTCATCGACGCAGGTAGAGACTTTTTAATGTCTTCCATTTCATCCTTAACCCGCTGCATAACTGTAATAACGTTTGAATTAGGTGTATTGAAGATAGGTAAAACAATGCCCTGCTCACCATTAAATTTTGCAATTTGTTCTTCATTATAAGCACCATATTCAACATCTGCCACATCTTCTAAATAAACTGGGCTACCGCCTGTGCTAGATGAAACTGCAATTCTTTTAAACTCCTCTGGCGTGCTAATGCTTGTCGTTGGCGTGGAGAAAATTTGTATTAAATTTGTTTTCAAATAGCCAGATGCTGATAAGTAGTTATTATCATTTAAGGCAGTCATAACATCTTCTGCAGCAACACCATGCAAAGCCATTTCTTTGGGTTTAAGACGAATACGCATGGCTGGTTCAGATGCACCCGATGGCGTTAATTGATCAACCTCAGGCAATGCTACTATTCTTGGCACAATCTGTCGATTCACAAACTCATATAGTTGTGTTGCTGTTAAACTACTGTCTTTGAAAGCAATGTACATTGCTGCTGTAGAAGAGGCTGAAGAAACTTTTTCAATGATGGGTTCTTGTGCGTCTGAAGGTAAGTTAGCTTTTACAGAATTCACATTCGCCTGTACATCATTAAAAGCAATGTTATCATCAACACCGATGGCCAATTGAACAGTAATTAAGCTTTGACTTGGCATGCTTGAGGAGTATATATAGTCAACACCATCAACACCAGCAAGTGCTCTTGAGATTGGATCTGTAATAAAGCCTTTAATAAGGTCTTCGTCAGCACCATAATAGTTAGTTGTTATAGTCACAGTATTACGCTTAATATCTGGATATTGTCTTAACTCAATTGAAGCAATTGAGACAACACCAACTAAAAATATTATGATATTTACAACTGTTGCAAATACTGGTCTTTCGATGAAAAAATTTGTAAACGCCATACTATAATCCTACTTACTTAACTTGGTAACGGTGTGTTTTGGTCAATTTCAACAGTACTACCTGAACTTGATAATTTATTAGATCCAGCTGATACTACTTTTTGACCTGCTTTCAAACCTGTTTTAACAACAGTAAAGTCATTACCAACTCTACCTAAGGTCACTGTCACTTGAGTTACTTTACCTGTCATTTTACCACTTGTTGTTTGAATATCATCAATCACATAAACATAGTTTCCAGACAAGCTATAAGTAATTGCCGATGCAGGAATAAGAAGCTGATCTGGAACTTTATCAAGCGCAATATCAACCGCTACTAATAAGCCAGAAGGTAGCATAGGATCTTTATTATCAAACGTACCTTGTACGGAGGCTTGACCCGATGAACTATCTATTAATGGACTAGTTGCAACAATTTGACCTGTTTTATCTTGTATTGGGTTTTTTAAAGTAAAGGTTTGACCTAGTTTTACTTTACTATACATTTCTTGACTTATTGAGAAATCAACACGCATATGATTTAGATCTATTAAAGAAAGTAAAGCTGTACCAGCACTCACATACTGACCAACACTGAGTTGTATAATACCTACTTGACCATCATAAGGTGCAGATAAACTTCTGTGATCCAATGCTACTTTTGCTGCGACCTCTGCACTAAGTGCATCAGCTAAGCTGGTCTGAGCTGATTCAAAAGTCTCTGCTGATATAACGCCTTGAGCATAAAGCTCTTTTTGTCTTTTAAATTCGACTTCAGCAAATTCTGCTGTGGTTATCGCAGCATCATAAGAAGCTTTTTCAGAGGTGTTATCTAAATCAACAAGCAAATCACCTTTTTTAACTTTTTGACCTGAAACAACGTGTATATTTGTGACAACACCAGAACTTTCAAGTGATAAACTAGCACCATTATAGGCATAAAGATTACCAGGTACTGAAAGAATGGGTTGAAATGATTCTTGTTTTACTTCTGCCATTGAAACAACGGGCAATGACTGTTGTGACTGAGCATAAACAATTGAAAATAATCCTACTAAAGCAACACAAGCAATGGATTTAATGAAGAATAATCTTATTGAACTTGCTGGTAATACATTAAAACAAGGTGATTTTGGTAAGTATACTAGTATCAATCCTAAAACGAACTACGTAGAATTTAGAATTGCTGGTGGTGATGACTACGAAGAAGATATTCAAAAACTACAAACAACACTAATGCGTTATGCTTATGCTATGCACATAGCTGGAGATAATACTTTATATCGTGA
>JAURNZ010000035.1 GCA_030829925.1 Gammaproteobacteria bacterium
AACCAAAAACTTACACCCAAGCTTAACTAGGCTCTGGGCATTCAATGCACAAATAACCAACCCTCCATCCACATTGCTTCAAGGTCACTTCCCTCAGTCACAAGCAGGTTTGGTTGATTTTATTCACAGCATCACACAACTCCCAAAAACATTGATTCAGAAGCATATCGCTTCCTATGATGCCAGTAAAACAATCCCCTGCCATGACCTAACCGATAACATCGATCAAGGCATGGACGAAATGGATGATCAACAAGCTGAATTAGACTTTTATCAATCACATCTAAAAGTCTGTCATAGAAATGCCCATACCTTATTATTACATGAACTAGGACTGGTGAAACTTGATTATTATTGCCCACAATCAAGCCTTAACCAATTGGCATCATTATCCAAAATAGAGCTTGGCAACTGGTTAAAAGCCAGTGCTTTATTACACCTAGTTGATTTTACAGACCATTATAGAACTTTGCTAAGTCCTTCAAGTAGTCAATTATTGTTTATGTCAGGTGGGTTAAAGTACCAAAGTGTCACCCAATTTTATTGGATGCTCTTAAAACAGTGCCGAGGCAATAACCAGCTTGAAACCAACCAACTCTTTTTTAAGACATTAACCGATTGTTTGATTGCGACTGACCAGAGTTACAAATGTTTTCAAGGGGTTTATGAAGAAGCCATTTTGTTAACCCCTAGTTTGTATCAAGCATTCAATCAAAAAAAAGAAACTTTTGGCATGAGCCAATCGTTATCTGAAATATCAGCTTGTATCTTTGATCATGGCATTCATCTGTATCAAAATGGCGCTATAAATAGCAACCTATTTCATTGGTGGCACATCAGAGCCTCAGAACAAAGTCCTTTAATATCTGATACGCTTCATGAGGCATTTAATGCAAACAAACATTTATTTGATGAATACATGGATGCATCAGAAGCCAAAGCACTTTTAGCCATCCGTATGATGTTTGCTGAAGACTTATTTATGGCCACTGACCTAAATTTAGATACAGCGTATGCCGTAGCAGATTACCTTAACTTAGAATATTACTTAAAAAAGAGTGACGACGAGCCTAATACGCTATGGGCACTCATACAAGAAAATGCTGAATACAGCGATGAGACTGATTTCAAAGTGGTGAATGATGCACTATTTACCCCTTTTAACCAGCAGATCAAACGCATCCCTAAAATGATTCAGTCTATGTTTAAAGCGTGTGAAAAAGATGCCATGCCTGCCCTCTCCCCAAACTTGGATTTAAGGGTATTAAAAGAACATCTTGTAACCATTCCAAATACCCCTACTGAAAAGTATGTGAAATTGCTTCATGCATTTGACCCAGATGCGGTTTTAAAGTTTAAAACAGACAATCTATATGAGGCTCAAAAAAAATCGCTTGGCCAATGGATCAACCCCATGATTCAATACATGCCAAAAACAGAAGCACTCAAAGCGTATCATTACCTGCTCAACCATTTAAACCTCAATCAAGTCACATATTACACATTACAGGATTCTATGTTCCACGGTTTATTCCCTAATAAACTAAACATATTTTTAAATTTACTGTCATTAGATGCACCCTTAAATATGTTGACACCAGAAGAAATGAATCAATATTCATATGGCAAGATTTTGGAAATCAGTAAAAAGAATTTCAAAACCATTGCAGAGAATATGGACATCAACCTTTCAAGGATTAATCCAGTCGTTCATTCACTCATCCAAAAGAAACGCTGGCAAACAGATCCAGTTTGGACAAACTTCTATTTTAATTGGATCAGTTATTGTCATACAAACTTTGACATGTTAAAGCCATTTATAGATGCCTATATAACTAACCCAAGCATAAGCATGCAATTAAATTGCCCGACAGAACTAAGAGCCACACGCTTGATAAGCGCATATCCAGAAAAATCTAATGTTTTCATAGACCATTATCTTAACTCATTGCCTCAAGACACACGCATAGACATTGCAAAAAGCCCTGTATTCCAACCATTTCAATATGAAATTAAATGGGTGTATTTCATGCATCGGCTTAAAAACAAAGTAGATTTAGACCCAATGAGACAACATCTACATGATGCGATAGTTTCACAAATGAATACCTTTGTTGATAATCAAAAACAGTCCTTTGGATTTTTTACAAAAGTACCGACACCTAGTAAACAAATCAAATATAGCCTCTATCAAATTGCACTTAATAAAAGACCTAAGCCCCTAAACCAATCACATTTTGACAAACTAAATGAATCAAACTTCTTCCAAACTTGGTTTCCATTTGATCAATTTAAAATAGAAGGCAATGTTACAGAAGCCTCAATCAATAAAATGATTCAAACGTTTGAAGAAAAATATGCCGACCGAGCCTATCTCCCAAAAGCTCTTGAAGACAATATTAAAACACAAGTCAATTTTCTAACCAACCTTCTGACTTTAAATACTACTCAGAATGGTGAAAACAACTGTGTGATTGTCTAGAAAATAGCGTATTAGGACTTTTAACAAACATAAACTTGCGCGTCATGGCATCGACCTGATATCGTATATAAGTTCATAATGAATCCAACAAAACCGGAGTTTATAATGCTGACAACAACAGAACAGCAAATCAACAATGCCTACACTGCGATTAAAGCCAGTGACAAAACAAAAAAAGAAAAAATAACTCAATACGTTGATGATGTTCAAGCTATTTTTGATGACAATCCTGGTAGTTCACGAGTGGCATTTAAAACTATAATCGAAAATCACTTATATCAATTATCAAATATAGGTGTAAAGAGCCCAAATAAAAAAAAGTCATCCATTCAAAATAAAAAAACACAACTAATGACTGAGCATTTTCCAAATTTATTAAAAGAGCTTAATGATTTAAGTAAGGTTTTAGCCGACACCCACCAAGATCAACAAGTACAATCCAACTCGAATGTTGAAACCTCTCAACCTCTGGAACAATCCAGTGATCTATCACAATCTCAACTTAAAAAAGATGAAACATTTAGTTTATGTAACTTCTTACAATCTGAAAATGGAAAAGAAATTTCAAATTTATTGATTGATGATCATTTAGAAGAAGAAGAGAAACAATATCTATATACATTTATAACTGACAATGCTGATTTATTTGAAAAAAAACTCTCACTACAACCTAGCGTATTTGAGGAACGTTTAAGAAGCTTTTTCGTGCCAACTATTGATGAAATCAAGACTTGGCATTCTCCCAAATATGAAAATCTTCCTAAAAGTAAGTTTAAAACAATATTTATCAAAACAGCCGAAATCTTATATAAACATAAAAAAAATATTGACCTTTACAGGGTAGAACTACTTTGCGTACTAGCCTACTTCAATTTCTTGGGTCCCATCGATCCTGAGCTTTTAGAACAGGTATCATTATATAAGGTCTTAACACACAAAGAGGGTGTTAAAGAGATTCTGATGCTCGAGAAAAGAATTTTTAATAGTATATCTTTTTTTAGTCGACATGGTTATGACTTTGATACTTTTTTTAAATATAATGCAATGCGAACCAGTAACTTTACAAGGCTAGGTAGTACTGCACTCTTAATTGGCATAGCTTACTTTATTTCAGCGCCAATCCAAATGAGCATTCTTGCAGTGACAACATTTTTATTAATCATTAACCTATATGAACAAATCCAATTAAATAAATTTTTCTTTTCACATCTGAGAAAATATGCAGGTAAATCGATTAATTATGATAACATGCCTATTAAAACGTCATATAATCACATTTTGTTTAATGTATTCATTACATCAGTATTTTTAATGGCACCATCATTGATAGTATTTTCAATGATTGCAAATCCAACCTTTTTACAATTGATATTGATTGGTGTCATAGGCAATGTATTATTAACAATGAACCATAGATTTTCTTTAAACAACTACAAAAATATTTATGAAAATCATTATTTGCCTCTTGTTACAGAGCATCATACAAAGGATATAAATCAGACACGTAGTGAAATTAATACATTAAAGCTTAACTATCAAAATAGATATTTTCCAGATACATGTACAAATAGTGGCAATCAATCACCTACGGATAGCGCGTCATCATCAGATTCAAGTCCTCAAACACCTAAAAAAACGAAAACTGGATCATATTCAACAGAGCAATCATTATTTGGAGCTTCAAATATATCTGTTGCTACCACTGCTTCTGATAGTACAAACAGCCCAAATTAATAAGTACAATCCAACCTGCGTATTAA
>JAURNZ010000036.1 GCA_030829925.1 Gammaproteobacteria bacterium
AATTTTTAAAAAAAACTATAGCATTGAGGATTATATCCAACAAATAGACACTCAACATCAAACTTGGCATAAAAGTTTTTACGAATATGACTTAGACATTAGAGAAGTCATGTTTCACCCATTTTTTGGCTTACCCTGTTTAAACCAAAAAAGCATGCCTAATTTTAAGGAAGCATATTTCAATCAGATTTATTGGGGCAACGCACTTTTATATTGTATCTGTAGCCCACAAGCATTTGATCCATGGCGAACCCTGTATGCAACTTATGTTGAATTGATGGTCCAAGCTTGCTTATCAAACCCACCAGCCAATAGCGTCCATGATAAGCTTTATGTTATTAAACATGATTTAAATAGAAACCAAGAAATTGATACACTGAATAAAATTTTAGTGCATATCAATGGGTGGACATCTGACTTGAAGCTATTTAATGCTAACCTCATGTATGCTGCTAACGATCAACGTAAAACATTGGATCAAACATTCTTTGACGATGACACCATTAATTTACTGATTGACAAAATTCAACAAAACATAAATAAGAGAGTAGAATCATCAAAATTAGGCCTGTTTGACTTAAAAACCATTCAAAATATGACATCTTCAGATTTAAATACAATGTCAAATACAACTATCTTTTAACTACCCTCTTAAGTTTTTATTATGATCAACTGAATATTGATCAATGGTTTGAGATGTTGCAGCATTCTTATTAATGTCTTTTGATTCTTGTAAATATTTGAGTATATCATCTCTCTTGTAGTACTCCGCATATTTTATAATGATATCATTCATCTCTGTAGTGATTGTGTATGTACACTTCGTTACAGAGTAGCAAGTTATAAAGTTATGTAATTGACCTTTATTAACAATAGAATCCTGAATAAATGCCTGAAAATGATTTTTAATGGCTTGTGAGATGTTCAGCGTATCAATATTCGAACAAGGTAAAGTCTTAATCGATTCAAACATGCTCACAGATGGACCATAGTAACTAATGATTTTATTTAATAGAAGACTATCATTTATGCAGTCTGGAATAACGGTACAAAAGTTCTTCATTCCTGCTTTAATATCTGGAAAAGTATCCCAAAGATGATGATTATGACAATGCTCCATCATGAGATTAACCAAAAATTGCTTTTTGTCATCATAGAAAAATAACTTCCTTTCTTCATGTATTAGATCAATGATATAATCTACTACAAGCGAATAGCTATCTGGGTTAGCATGACTTTGTTTAAGGTATTGTTGATATACCTTGTTAACATCTGGATAATTTAAAATGGCAGATGCATTAAACAACCATGGATAATCATTGACTAAAACAAGCATTTCATCTGTATTAGGCTTATCTTCTAACATTGCTTCCTGTTTTAATATTTGATCTGTAAGCGTATGGATCCTAAATAAAAATTTATTTTTATAATCTGTATCACTAAACGCTAGTAAAACATCATTTACTTTTTCCAATACTTCTTTTTTCTGGAGCATTAGGACATAAGGAATCAGATCAGTTTGTGAGTTTGCTTTATGAAAATCTAAACTAACGACATCTTCAAGATCTGAGTCATCTTGCGGCCCTTTATTTTTTTCTGTAAAGAAGAAAATGCTTTGATTGGTTACAATGTCTTTCAAAACCTGACCTAATAATCGCCTCGCACATGATTGTATGATTTTTTCATCCGATGCATGAAATGCGTCATGTTGTTTTTTATAATCACACAAAATATCGCTTAGAGGCTGGTTAAAAAGACTTTTTAATGTTTCATATTCAAATGGCGTAAACTGATTTCTTAAACAAAAGGCAATGCTTGCCCTATCCTCCTCAAAGATAGATATCTTTAAGGGTGAGACACTGCCCCTGGACTTGCTTAGTTCATAATCGTTAAATAAGATAGGTAAGAAATTTATACCCATAAAATGCTGAGCTGGCAAATTAGAAGATAATTTCGGTAAATATGATAAAATATTATAAACCAAATGACCGTCATAGGTTCTTTCGTTAAATGTGAAAGTTAATTGATTTGAAAAATTAAAATATTGATAGATATTAAGTCGCATCCAAGCTGAAACCTGATCACATTTCCAAATTGTGAGATCAAACAAATCATAATATAACGTGAAATTGTATATATCATCCTGTAACGTACGGAAAGTTTTCAAATCATCTTTTTGAATATCAGCAAGAGGTACATAACGTTCAATAATCTTAAACATTTCCAAAAATTTTGGATAAAGCAAAACATAGTCTTTCAGAAAAACCTCATAACTATTTGAGTCATCAGTACTCCCAGCTCGTTTAATCAGTCTAATTGATAATGATGTATTAACCCCATTGGCTAAAAGGATGTTTAAAATACCAAAGTCTTTCTCACGTACGGCTCTTACGGCGTAAAATAATGGATAGCCGCCATTAAATATGACACCATTAGCATTGGTGCCTAATTTACAAAGATCATCTGTCTTTTGGTTGATCATCGTTTGTTTTATTTTATCGGTTTCACAAGAATCAATCAGCTTTTGAACCATTGTAACCCTTTCAAAAATTACCGCATAACTAAATGCATTGATCCCATAGGGTTCTTGTTGAGCATTGACGTTATTTTGACTTTGCTCTTCTTTATCTTTAACGATAAGCGTATGAATGTTTGCTTCAGCACTCAACAGTAAATCAAAGATCTCTTCATGACCACATAGAATGGCTAATGATAAAGGTGTATGCCAACCATCATAGGTGACATATTTTTCAACTTCACAGTTTTTAATATAAGAAAATAATGGTACTTGCATAGATGTTCTACAATTAATTTCTTCTTTAGAAAGTATGATATTACTTTGTTCATTAACATCTATACCCAACTCGATTAGAACTTCTACATATTCTATTCTATTGTGATAAACTGCCCACATCAAAGGTGTAAAATTAGATTCATTTTCGATCTCATCAAGCTTAGCGCTTTCTACACTATTATGTTTTTCATAAAATGCTTGTTTTGAAAGGCTACCTTGCTCTATATCACCAAAGATACTAGCTTTAGATACTATTTCTGCAACGAAACCACCAAATAAATCATTATCACTGTCAGGTGTTTCATTAAAATTATTTTTTTTTCTTTTCATATCAATAACTCATTTTCTTTGAATTCAATGTGTTAATTTGCTTATACACTATATTAACATATCTACAGAAAAACGAATAATTGATTTATTTTCACTATGATTAAAGATGTCTATGGCAAATGCGTGATTCTTAGATTAATGAATGCGCTATGTTAATAATGTAATTTACAATCCCCAAAAATTGAGGCCCTTTGAAACATTGCCTTGATATCTTTTTTTTCATAAAAGTTTCTTAAAGATTTTTTATGTTAATCTTGGTCTTTTATAAGGCGGACTATTGACTCGCCCTTCATCAAAAAAAGAAAATGTATTAATCACTGACTTTTTTATTTTTGGGATCTGATCATAGGTTTTACAAAGTGACTTTATATCGATATACGACAATATACGTTCAATCATTTGATGGCTATCTAATTTTTTAGATGTGCAAGATTCAATTATGAGCTTTTTAATTGCCCTAAATATGGTTAAAGCATCTTCATCAATTTGGCGTAATAAAGTGACATTACCAAACTCAAATAAACCTTTACAATGCTCAATAAATATTGAGTTTTTAAATGTTGCACAAAATTTTAAATCGTACAGTGCATAGAATGCACATTCTATCATGAATTTTGATTCCGAATAAAATAGTTTTGGATTTTTATCGAGTATGCTTTTAAGTAATAAGATGTCTTCCGAACGTTTTGGGACATGATAGGCTAATGTGAAAAACATATTCCTCAAACGGTTTATTTGATACTTTTTCTCATGCTCAGGTTCTAGGTTATTAATATAGTTGATCAAATTTTTTAACAGTGTTTCATTGAATAAAAGATCGATGTAACGGATCGCTTGACCGTTATCATTATAAGCATTAAGCATGATATTAACATGCTCAGAACCATAAGACACATTAAGCAATTTTTCCGTATATAATGACACATTTTGAGGATCCAGATCGCCTAGCATTAATGGCAAATATGAATTCATTTGCCCCTTGTAAAACGCAGCCGCCAAAGGATTGCTTAATAAAGATTGTGTAGATTCTTCTTTTCTGAAAAAGTAATCAGGGTAATCAATTTTGATTTCATCGTCAAATAACCACGGATAATCTGCTTTAAAATTTAAGAGTGCTTTTGTAATATTTTGTTTATTTTTTTTATGTTCTAATTTAAATATTTGAGAAACAATGCTTTGAATTCTTGTCGTCAACAACCGTCTTTCTGCATCTATTTTACTTCTTAAGACATCATTTGTTTTTTCTAATACCGTTTCAGACATCAATAATTGTGAGTATGGTAAAAGCATTTTATTGTATGAAAATGGGTGTGCTTCTTGCATTTCACTTGCTATGAGTTGGGGATCAAACTGCGCGCCGATACCCAACAACACTTCGCAATAGTGCATCAGAAATTCTGGATATAGTGCCATACTCTGAAATTTCACTTGTTGTGAATGATAAACATTTAACATCTCAAAACATATTGACTTAGAATGAATAGTAACATTACTTAAAAGTGAGTTAATTACTTCAAAGGACATAGGATTTAATTGATTATGTAAAGCAAAAGCAATCGCATCAGGTGCAGACTCTCTTAATGCCATGATCAATGGATTGAAACGATTGTCTAAACTAAATTCATCATGATCATACAAAGCAACCATTTTTTTACAATGGTGCATTGGTTTATTAGGCAAGCTCATAGTATCATTACTGAAATGCCATTGCACATTCCACAACACTACTAATTGCTCAAATGTTAGTTGATAATTGTAACCAAGGTAATGAATGTCTTCCGCATGCAAAGTATGAAAACCATATCTTCTTAAAACTGGTATCATCATGTCTATCCATGCTGATTCATTGTCACCAAGTCTTTCAGCAAAATCATTATATAACGCCACCCAATCCGCCATAGGTACAGGTAGTAACGCATCTGGAGATAATAAACGTTTAAAAAATTTTAAATATCTCTCTGGATCATCTAATAGAATTGCAAAAGATTGAGGCACCACGTTAACTTGAACTTTTTCGTCTGAAATTTCTAAAGTACCTGTTATATTTAAATTAACGTTATGTTTAATTAAACACTTAAACATATTGGTGTTTTCAGAGGCCATTGCATAAAATAGGGGGCACCCACCCTGGATAAATACGTACTCGTCTTCAAAAGTTTGTCCTTGAAAAACAACTTGACGAAAGTCAGCTACTGAATCATTAATCGCAGACACTTTTTGCGCCTCTGTTTTATAACATTTGAGTAAATGCTCAACCATTTCAATCTGGTTGGTTTGTATTGCCAAGGATAATGGCGTAAAAAACATCTGATTATTTAATGCGACCGTTGAGTACTTAAGGGAACCATTGTCATCTAATTGATCACTTGGCATAAAACTTTGTACTGGCGTTGTGATATCAGCACCTGCATTAATTAATGCTTGAAAGACATCCAAATCTTTAGCACCTAAAAGACATGCAAATAATGGCGTCATACTGACCAAGTACGTTTCATCTTCTATATAACGACCGAGAGAGGTATAACGTATTTCGTTAATGTTCGCTCCCGCATTAATTAAGAATTTTACAATGGCTAAATGGCCATTCAAACAAGCCATTGATAACAGCGATAGGTTTTCTGTATTAACGATTTGTTTGTTTTCAAGCTGATAATACCTAGTTTGAAAAATTCTTATTTGATCATTGTTTAAAGGATCTTCTTGATTCAAGGTATTCAATAACTCGCGACCAACTTCCTCATCACTTAGTTGGTTCGTAATTGGTTCATCATGTGGTATAAATTCAAACATATTTAATTAATTTTTTTTGTATTTCAATGCATATTGCTAGAATGCTTTTTGTTATTAATGCATTGATTGGTATATACACTAAGAACATGGAGACATAATATACATAGTATAACATATCATTCATTAGTCATAAAAATAAATAAAATTAATTACTTATAAATTTTATGAATAATACCAACGATCATAATATGTATTTATTTGGAGATTAGTTTATAAGATTTAGTCGTTTGATAACTTAAATTCAATAATCCTTTTTTTGCCAACCGTCACGATTACAGGAAAATCCTCAATGGGTTCATTGGCGGTGATCACCTCACCAGAAATTTTAACTGCATTTTGTTTTAACATTCTGAAACTTTCTGAGGTACTCTGAGTTAATCCTGCCAATTTTAATAGTTGTGCGACAGGTAGCTTGGATTCTTCTTTTGTTAATTGATGAACGGGGCGATCTTCAGGAATAAGCCCTTTTTGAAATCTGGATACAAAAGCTAGTTCTGCTTGATCTGCCTGTGCGTCGTCATAGTATGTTTTAACCAGTGCCTTAGCCAAAGCCATTTTTATATTTTTTGGATTCTCACCAGATTCAACATCATTTTTGTAGTCATCCATGCTTTTAGGCATATCCAGTTTTAACAAATCCATGTAACGCCACATCAATGCATCACTGATCGACATCATCTTACCGAACATATCCTCCGGCGTATCATTTAAGCCTATGGTGTTATCATGCGACTTAGACATTTTTTTAACGCCATCTAAGCCTTCTAATAAAGGATAGGTCAGGACAACCTGTTGTTTTTGACCATAGTGTTTCTGCAATTCTCTACCCATTAATAAATTAAAGGTTTGATCTGTACCACCTAATTCAATGTCCGCTTCAAGCGCAACAGAATCATAGCCTTGAAGCAATGGATATAAAAATTCATGGATCGCAATTGATTGATTGGCTTTATAGCGCTTAGAAAAATCATCTCGCTCTAGCATTCTTGCAACTGTTTGCAAACTAGCAAGCTTAATCATTGCTTGTGGGGATAGTTTTGACAACCATTCTGAATTGTATCTGATTTCAAGCTGATCACGATTCAAAATTTTACTGACTTGTTCAACATAGCTTTTTGCATTTTCAACAACGGTTGCTTCATCAAGTGCTGGACGGGTAACATCTCTGCCTGAAGGATCACCTATCATCGCAGTAAAATCTCCAATTAAGAACACCACTTTATGACCCAAATCTTGAAACTTTCTTAATTGGTTTAGGACAATGCTGTGCCCAATGTGAATGTCAGGCCTTGTAGGATCCACACCCAATTTAATGACCAATGGTCTATTTTCTGCTAGCTTTTCTTTTAAGCCACTGTCAGGGTAACAGTTCTCAAATGACTTCGATAATTGATCTAAAATATTTTTCACTTGCTTTTCCAAATTTATACTATACTTCATCTAACATTAAGAAAGGATACTCTGATTATGCCAAGGGAACAAGAGCTTACATATAATTTTGATGCCATTAATACATTGGGTGCTAAACCAAAGTTAGCATATATAATGGCAAAATCACCTTGGTCACAAAGTCTTTTATTTATTTTCTCACTATGTTTTCTAATCACACCTATTGGCGGGCTCTTTTATGCTACTTACTTTAATTTAGTATTGATGCAGAACATTTTTTTAGCATTATCATTTGTCGGTGTTATTCAATATTTTATTGTTCAAGATTTTTTTGAAACAATAAAGTATATCTCACATGCTGAAAACTGCCGTCAAAAACAAGTCTTAGGTTGTCAAAAAATTCAATCTTTAAATGAAACCATTGCATCTAATGGTGAAACAATTCGTCAAAAAAGAGAAGAGACCAGCGATCTACTCGAGCAAAATGATACACTGCATAAAGAGCTAGAAAGCGTTAAAACTGTTTTAAATGATCATGCAACAAAGGATTCTCAATCTGCAAGAATTGTTTCTGAATTATCTGAAGCCATCAAAAAAGTTGTTCGGGACCTTCCCGATAACCAAGCAGACCTTTATGAAATAAAATATGCACTTGATGACTTTAGTAAAGCCCTCAGGGACCATGGCGGCAAAGTCAATATCAATGGACAACATTATGCTGCTTTAAAAGGCTTATTATTAAAAATAAGTGCAACGCCTCATAATTATCATCGGTATTCTCAACTCAGTGAACAAACCATAAAAAACCTTGAGCGCAAGAATCTATATTTAGCTGACATTATTCAAAAAATTCAAAATGCAGCTGTTAGAGCACAAGCGACTGAGAACACAGATGTCAGCGTGAGTCCACAATTCAAACAAAGTAATATTATTTTGGATATTCATCATTTATCTACGCAAACCATTCTTGCTTTAGATCAACATAAAGACTCACAAACAGACAAAGAAGAACGAACGTCACTTGCCAGAGACATTGTAGATACATCTAACCCTATGATGCAAAGTGCTAGTATGTTTCAACAAATCGGTGCGTTTGTTGGATTATCGCCAACCAAAGGCCCCAACAACCTTTAATCATTTTTTTCTGGTGATTTAATTTAAACATCGTTAATATGTTTGGATGACAATAACTCAAGACTGTATTAGAAATTTTTCAATCATCGCCCACATTGACCATGGCAAATCAACCTTATCTGATCGCTTCATTCAACGCTGCGGTGGTTTAAGTGATCGTGAAATGCAAGCGCAAGTCCTTGACAGCATGGACATTGAGCGCGAAAGAGGCATTACCATCAAAGCCCAATCAGTTACTTTGCACTACCAAGCTAAGTCTGGGAAAACATACCAACTTAACTTCATTGATACACCTGGTCACGTAGACTTTGCTTATGAAGTATCGCGATCTTTATCAGCATGTGAAGGCGCTCTACTGGTTGTAGATGCTGCTCAAGGGGTTGAAGCACAAACAGTTGCAGTTTGTTATACAGCAATTGAACAAAATCTTGAAGTTTTACCTGTCTTAAATAAAATTGATCTACCTCAAGCAGACCCGGATAAAGTAAAAGAAGAAATTACTGACATCATTGGTTTACCCGGAATAGATGCGATCAGTGTGAGTGCCAAACAAGGCATTGGCATAGATGAGATTTTAGAAGAAATCATTCACCAGATTCCTGCACCGACTGGTGCAACTGATGCACCGCTTCAGGCCTTGATTATTGACTCTTGGTTTGATAATTATCTTGGCGTTGTTTCTCTCATCAGGGTTGTCCAAGGCACACTCAAGAAAGGTGACAAAATTAGAGTCATGTCAACAGGTAAAGATTACAATGCAGATGACATAGGTATTTTTACACCCAAACGTACCAAACAAGACCAATTAACAACAGGTCAAGTTGGCTATGTAGTTGCAAACATTAAAACCATCCATGGTGCGCCTGTCGGCGACACATTAACTTTAGCACACGGTGAAAAGCCATCCGCACTACCAGGTTTTCAAAAAGTAAAGCCCCAGGTTTATGCAGGTATTTTCCCGATGGATACCGATGACTATCAAGACTTCCGAGAAGCACTAGATAAATTAACGCTGAATGACTCTTCATTACAGTTTGAACCGGAAACATCAGATGCCCTTGGGTTTGGTTTCCGCTGTGGTTTTCTAGGCTTGCTTCACATGGAGATCATTCGCGAACGCTTAGAACGTGAATACAATATGGCACTCATTATGACTGCGCCAAGCGTGCAGTATCGTGTTACCAATCAAAAAAATGAAACTTTCATGATTGATAATCCGAGTGCATTCCCATCACCCAACCATATCAAAGTCATTGAAGAACCCATTGCCATAACTCATATTTTAACTCCACAGCCATACCTGGGTGGGATTATCAAGATATGCGAGGAACGTCGAGGCACACAGAAGAACATGCAGTTTACTGGAAACCAAGTGGCGCTTACCTACGAACTGCCTATGAGTGAAATTGTCTTAGATTTCTTCGATAGAGTAAAATCTATCAGCCGTGGTTATGCATCGCTAGATTATACATTCGATCATTTTGAGTCAGCACCTATGGTCAAGGTTGATATTTTAATTAATGGTGACAAAGTGGATGCACTCGCTGGGATAGTACATAAAGAACGTGCTACGGGTTTTGGTAGACAATTAGCAGAAAAACTTAAAACACTCATCCCAAAACAAATGTTTGCTGTCGCCATACAAGCAACCATCGGTGGCAACATCATTGCACGTGAAACAGTTAGCGCCATGCGCAAGAATGTAACCGCTAAATGTTATGGCGGGGATGTGAGTCGTAAACGAAAACTCCTTGAAAAACAAAAAGCTGGTAAGAAACGTATGAAGCAATTTGGGCGTATATCTATTCCACAAGAAGCGTTTATGGCAGTCCTAAAATTTGAAGATAAAAACTAACTTCTATTAATTAAGTCTGGCATAGAGGTTATGTCTGAATGGCAACCTTCTTTGTCGCAGAATTGTATGCCTTTAATGGATTTATCTTGAATCAATAGCCAATGAGGCTTTAGCTCAAGTGTTTCAGAGCGATCCATCCAATCGCCCTTAATAAGCTTGCCATTTGTTTGCACTTGCTTTGCAACCATCCACTGCCCCATGCTTACGGGTGATATTTGAGAAAGACCCGTTATTAGTAAGGCATCACACCTTTGAGTATATTTTGACTCTCCCGTAATAAGCCCCATGAGTGCAAAATTCGTGGCCATTAATGCGTTTCCTGATGGTGTTGAGTCATCCATGATAGGCATTGGGTTTTTGATCATATCTTCTGTATTTAATTCATTCATGTGATAGAGGTTACAATCATGGTCCCAATATAATTCTAAACATTCATATGTTTCTTTAACTTTTTCTAAATATATTTGATCATTGGTTGCAGCATATAACTGAATTTGTGCATACATTAAATTGGCCAAATCATCTAAAAACAAATTCTCCCCTAATTGATTGTGCCTGGCAGCATGATGCCAACGGCCATCTATGTAAAAAATAGTTTCGCATGCCAAATATGTTTTTTGAGCAAGCTCGAGCCATGATGCATCTTTAAAAGCCAAACTGGCTTTAGCCATTGATGCAATTAAAGCCATGTGCCAATCTAATATGGCTTTATCATCTACTCGTGGCTGTGGCATTTCTTGTCTGGCAATTTTTAGTGCGCTCAGTATTCTTGCAATAACTTTATCATCAAATACTTTTTCTTCTAGTTGAATGGTATCCAGAATCAAACATGGCTCATTAATATTTTTTGGCTTTTCCCAATTAAAATAGTGTTTGGCCTCATCTAAGTCCTCACCTAAGGTAGCTGATACTGATGCCCACGACCAAAGATAAGGTCTGCCCTCTTCACCCGAGGCCTCAGCATCCATAGAAGATCCAAAGATACCTGACTGACTCTGCAAATGCTCTAACAACCATGACTTGATGTGATTGGCTTTTTCCTCAAACCAATCATGGGTACGAAATGCATAAAGATCTGCTAAAAAATGAATGAACCAAGCATTATCTGATAGCATTTTTTCAAAATGTGGCATATGCCATTGATCGTCTACACAGTACCGAGCAATGCCACCATCCAGGTGATCATAAATACCACCCATCAATAAACTACTTGCTGTTAAATAACAGGCATCTAATAAATTATTCTTTTGGTACAAAGATGCGCCCACTAAAATACCCTGCCATAAAGATAATTGAGGGAATTTTGGCGCACCTGATAAACCACCATATTTAAAGTCAACCATTTTTTCAATTTCATCTAACCAAATACTTAACTCAATTTCATTTTTGTTCAATGGCATTGCTTGGTTGATCCGCGTATTGATTTCGAGCGCTATGTTTTTCACATCGTTAGGGTGCTTATGCCATAGTGTTACAATCCGCCCAATGAGTTCAACAAATGCCATTTGCCCGTTTCTAGGCAACTTCGGAAAATATGTTCCTGCGAAGAAAGGTACTTTATCAGGTGTCAAAAACAAACTCATGGGCCAGCCACCGTGACCATTAAGACCAATGAGGGCTTCCATATATATATCATCAATATCAGGTCGCTCTTCTCGGTCTACCTTAATACAAATAAAAAATTGATTTAGCAGCTCTGCTGTTTGCTCATCTTGAAAACTTTCTCGAGCCATGACATGACACCAATGACACGAAGCATAACCAATCGATAGGAAAATTGGTTTATTCTCTTTTTTTGCACGAGCTAATGCATCGTCACTCCATGGATACCAATGGACAGGATCATCAGCATGATCTTGTAGATAAGGGCTCAGGCTATTAGATAGATGATTTTTCATATTGGCATTACTCAACTCTGTAAATTACTTATAATAAATAAGCTAAATTCATAAAATATAATCAAAAATT
>JAURNZ010000037.1 GCA_030829925.1 Gammaproteobacteria bacterium
AACTAATATTAAAAAGGGTACTCAAATTTATGCAGAAGTTGGTGAATTTCGTAAAAGTAACATCAGCCGGTCACCAAGTTGGGCAGATAAAATAGCGCAGTATTTTTTGCCATCTATGTTGACAATTGCTTCTTTAGCAGCAAGTTGTTGGTATGTGCTTGCCCCACAGTCATTTGCAATTTCATTCGCAATCAAAGCATTTATGGGTGTATTAATGGCTGCATGTCCATGTGTATTAGCAGTTGTTGCTCCGATATGTGAAGTAATTGGGAAAGCAAAAGTTAGTAAAGAATTGCATACGCATTTTAAGGAACAAGTCAGTGTTGGACATCTATCAACAATTGAGAAAGTTGTCTTTGATAAAACAGGGACCCTAACAGAAAAAATGTCACAAGATGGCAAATGGCCGATGCGCGAAGGGTGCGATCATGAGTTAACCAAACGATTGGAAAGTTTAGGTAAAAGTGTTTTTATCTTATCAGGTGATGATGATTCTATTCGGTATCAAAGTATCATCGATGTTATGGGCTTAACAACAGAGAAAGTCATCTGTCATCCTGTATTTTCATCTAAATACAGTGGTAAACATACTGGTGAACAATATAAATCCATCTTGCTATCATGGTTAGCTTTGCCAGAAAATAAAAGTTATCCTGAAAAACTAATTGAGTTGGTAAAAGTATTCCATGAACGTGGCATAAATAGTGTAGCAAAGGGTAACAATATTAAAGAAATGGCTTGTTTCTTAGATAAATTAGGAAAAGACCTAAAGCCAACCAGTGACAAGCATCTTTTATACATAGACGATGGCCCAGGCCTAGGGTCAGATAAGCCGGGTTGTTTGACCCTTCAATGCACAAGCAACATGTTAAGTTTATCCTCAGATGGTGAGATTGAAAACCCAGTTGTGTTGCCCCAAGTTTTTGAGTATATGAGACATACCCAAAATTATTTAAATGAACAACTTCAGTTAGCCATGCTTTACAACATCATTGCTGTACCTTTAATGGCAGGCGCATTTAGTTTTTGGTTAATGCCAGCGCCGTGGATGGGCGCAGTACTGATGAACACTTTTTCAGTCTTTTTAATATATCGTTCAAGTGGGTTGGAAGATTATTTAAATAATCTTACACTAACTGAGCCCAAGTGGCACCTTGGTACCAATATTGCTGCAGACACATTGGGCGGAGGTTTCTCAAAAAAACAAGGCCCTGAAAAAAAACAAATTTATAAAGTTAAACTTGATCTTGAAGAAAAAAAGCTGATGGAATCTAGTGTTTAAGAACTATAACAGGACTTTTTTTGATGAGGTTTCAAGTACGATGCAAACCATCAAAGGGACATCATCACCTGCTTTGCATATTGCAAAATCACAAACGAAAGGCATTGGTCAATATGGTCGTACCTGGGTAAGCCAGCCTGAAAAAGGCATTTATTTGTCGTTAAGAAACCATGTAACCATGAGTGATGAAAAAAATTTATTAGGGATGGCCCAATTAGGCGCCTTGGTTATGGCAGAAACATTGAAGACATTTGATATAATGGCATTGCTTAAATGGCCAAACGATTTATTTCTTAATGATAAAAAATTAGGTGGTGTGATTGTTGAATTAGTTGAATTTAGCAACAAACAATGTGAATATATTCTCGGTTTAGGTATTAATTTAGATGCGCCTAGTTCTGTTGAACATGCTATTGGGCTAAATGAATTAAGCGCTAGAAAAATCAATACAGATGATCTTATCAAAGCATTTGTTGATTGTTGGGATAGCGCCGTAATCATATTTGCAAAAGATGGCTTAGCGCCATTTCAATCACTATGGCAATTGTGTGATTACTTATCAGATAAAGTAGTTGCCATTAAGTCAGATAAGCAGGTGGTCGTTGGGCAATCAAAAGGCATCAATGTGCTTGGAGAGTTAATCCTAGAAACTGATCAAGGTGAGCGTTTGTCATTTAATCATCAAGCTTCTATAATTAATATAGATTGAACTAGGAGTATTACGCCATGTCGCTAAATATTATAAGACCAGATTTAAGGTCATTGCCAATGTCAAAAACATTAGCCGTTAGTGCACTTGCAAACCAATTAAAGTCAGAAGGTAAGGAAGTACTTAATTTGGCTGTTGGTGAACCTGACTTCGACACACCAGATTTTATCGGTCAAGCGGCCATTGAGGCCATTAAAAACGGTGAAACCAAGTACACATTGGTTGGTGGTACCCTTGAGCTTAAAAAAGCTATTTGCCATAAATTTAAGCGTGATAATAATTTAAGTTTTACAACCGATCAAGTCATGGCATCGACAGGTTGTAAACAAGTGCTATATAACGTGCTTATGGCAACTTTAGAGCCAGGTGATGAAGTAATTGTCCCTGGGCCCTATTGGCCGTCATACCCAGCTATGATTAAACTTTTTCAAGGCAAGCCTATTATCGTTGATTGCCCTCGTGAACAGTCATTCTTACTAAAGCCCCATCAGTTGGATGCTGCCATTACAGAAAAAACCAAATGGTTAATGCTCAACTACCCTGGTAACCCAACAGGTGCGGTTTATTCGAAAGCTGATTTATTAAATATTATTGCAGTTTTGAAAAATCATCCGCATGTTTGGGTGCTGTCAGATGAAATATATGAACACTTAACATATGCACCAAATGTCTTTTACAGTATTGGCTCGCTAGATGCAGAAGTTGGCGAGCGTATTGTAACAGCAAATGGGTTGTCAAAAAGCCATTCAATGACTGGTTGGCGTTTAGGCTTTTGTGGCGGACATCCACAACTGATTCGAGTATTAACGAATGTGCAATCTCAATCGACTACAAACCCATGTTCAATTACACAGGCTGCGGCCATTGCTGCTTTAAATGGAGATAATGATATTGTCTTTAAGTTTAGAGATGCATTCCATGCACGTATAAAGCATTTTGTTGAGATGTTATCTGATACAAAACTCAAAATTGATATGCCACATGGTGCATTTTATGTCTTTATAGATGTTTCAGCTTATAACAAGGATGATGTTGCCTTTGCAGAGTCATTATTGAAATCCGAATATGTTGCAGTTGTTCCAGGAGCTGCTTTTGGTGATCCAGGTCATGTGAGGTTATCATGTGCGGCAAGTGAAGATGAGCTTGAGGAAGCTGCAAAGCGAATTAAAAAGTTTCTTGCAACATTAGATTGAGTAGTCTATTTTTGGGCTAACCAATTTTTGATAATAACACCGCGAGACCAGCTTAGAGTGTTAAATGAATAATTTGAGTAATTTTTGGGTAAACCAAGGGCTGAAAATAAGTTTAAAATAAATGTACCGTGCGCGCATAAACTTGTTTGATGGTATGAAACTAAATCAATATAGCTCGTTCTAATGTCATACCAAGATTTATTACAAATAGACTTCAATTTTTCCTGAAATTTTCCAGGCTGATTAACTTTGAAACCATCTGATATCATATATGCAAATGATGCCCCTAATTTGATTGGCGCATTTTGAGCCACTAGTTTTTCTATCATGGCTTTGTGGGATTCGAAATTTTGATTCACTTCTAGGTAATTTTGGAAAAGTGAAAAACATTTAGGATAGTTAAAGTTACTATCTTTACTAGCGCCTTTAGGAAAGCAAACAGACTGGCTAATATGCCAATAGTTGGTTGCTCGAGTGCCTGCTTCATTTATGCCGAATCCTAGCCAACTACCAACCTTAAGATAAATGTTTTTATTTTTAATTTGATATTGTACATCTGCTTCATTAGATTCTTTTGTAAAATAAGCATACTGCATAGAAGCACCGCCCAGTTCAAAATATGCACCCAAAGGTTTATTATTTCTCAACTCAGACTCAAACGATGTTAACCAGCCTAGTTCAGCTTCTTCATTGCCAGTAAGGGTCCTATTTTCAGCAATATTCATAAAGATACTGTTATCTTCAAGCCATACTTGTACATAATTAAATAAAGCTTTTTGTTGCGAGGGTTTTAGGATGCGTACGCCACCCGTTGCAAGAAAGTGAAAAGGAGCATTGCCGCAAGGGATTTTACTTTGAAAGCAAAATTTTTGAGCTGGATTGAGAACATAGGCTAGGTGTTCATTAATTTCTCTTTGACTATTGATGTGTGTTGCAATGCCTGTATTTGATTGAGAGGAAAAGATTTCTTCAATCAAGGGAATAGTTCGTTTTGAATTAGATGTATTTATTTTGAAAATATGTAGTCTTGTCCCCGTGCTGCCAGCATCTACAACAATTTGGTAGTCATATTTGATTGCATCACTTTCAGGTTTTGCGGGCTGACTATAAGAGGTTGATAAGTATATGAAAAATAATGAAGCTGCAATTCTAATTAAGTTTTTAAACATCAAAATGACTTTAGCATGAAAATTATTTTATGTACAGTCGATTATAAGACGTTATAATATGTTTAATCGAAGGAATCATTATGTCATTGAAAGAAAGGTGGTCATCAAGTTTTGCATTTGTAACAGTTGCTACAGGTGCTGCTGTTGGGCTTGGTAGTATTTGGAAAATACCTTATGAAATTGGTCGACAAGGTGGTGGCGCTTTTGTACTGCTTTATCTTTTTTTTGTCTTTGTATTAGGTATCCCATTGATGCTTTCAGAGATGAGTATTGGCTTGTTAGGTAGAAATGACCCAATCAGTGCACTAAAAAAACTATCAAATAAATACCATGCATTACCAGGCTGGGTATGGCTTGGGCGTTTAAGTTTATTAACATTGATGTGTATTTTATCTTTCTATAGTGTTGTTGCTGGTTGGGATTTTGATTATTTAATATGGGTTATAACAGGTAAGTTTGTTCAGCCAAGTGTTACAGTTATTCAAAATCATTGGTCAGATTTACTAGCGTCACCAATAAAGCTTGTAGGGTATCATACAGTTTTTCTATTGCTAACTATGGCGGTTGTTATTTGGCCAATTCAAAAAGGAATTGAAAAGGCCTCTAAATTTATGATGCCTATATTATTTGTAGTGCTTGTAATATTAGATATTTATGGCTTATTTCTTCCGGGTAGAACAGAAGCGATGTCATACCTTTTTCAATTTAGGCCAGAAATCTTAACATTTGATGTTATGATTTCTGCGCTTGGCAATGCATTATTTACTTTAGCAGTTGGGGCTGGCTGTATGCTTGTTTATGCTGCATATCTACCTAAAGATACCAAAGTCGTTAGTCTTGTATTTACAATAGCTTTTTTTGATGCGCTGGTTGCTCTGATGAGTGGGTTCGCCATCTTTAGTATTGTCTTTTCAAGTGGCTTAGACCCAAATGCTGGTCCAGGGTTAATGTTTCTAACGATGCCAGTTGCTTTTTCTAAAATGGCATATGGTGTCTGGTTAGGGCTAGGTTTTTTTATTTTATTATTATTTGCAGCATGGACCTCATCTATTTCATTGCTTGAACCATTGGTAGCATTTGGTATGTCACATTTGAAATGGTCAAGAAAGTATGCTGTTGGTGTGATGGGTTTACTTGTTTGGATATTAGGTATTTTAAGTGCTCTTTCCTTTAATCTTTTATCAAATTGGTCTATCTTTGGGATGCCTAATTTTTTTGAATGGATAAGTTATTTGGCTACTAATATTTTTCTATTGATTGGTGGTCTTGGATATGCAATTTTTGTAGGTTGGAAGATTCCTTTGAAAGATCTAAAAAAAGTGATTATAACTAATCAAAGCCTATTTTATGTCTGGTATAAAACTGTGCAATATATCCTTCCTGCATGGATATTGTTTTTATTGTTTAAGGAGGTCGCATGAAAGTTTTGGTAGCTGGCTATCAAGGAAAAATGGGAAGAGAGGCTGTTAAGGCAATCAAGAATATAGGTTTTGAGGTGGTAGGTGTTGGTTCAGATGATAATCTTCTTGATGCCATCAAATCTACTCATCCAGATGTGATGGTCGATTTGACAACCCCAAAACAAGTTGTTGTACACACTCGTACGGCAATAGAACATAACTTGCCTATTGTTGTTGGAGCAACTGGCTTGAAGCCATCTGATATCGATGATTTGTCCGCTTTGGCAACGCATCACAAGACCGGTGTTATCATAGCTCCAAATTTCTCAATTGGTGCGTTATTGATGATGCACTGTGCGCAAATTGCTGAGCATTTTTATGATGATATTAATATTGTTGAAGTGCACCATCCTCAGAAAAAAGATCAACCCTCAGGAACAGCATTA
>JAURNZ010000038.1 GCA_030829925.1 Gammaproteobacteria bacterium
ACACCTTCGTTACCTTCAAAGCCATCCATCTCAACCAGCAACTGGTTCAGTGTTTGCTCACGCTCGTCATGCCCGCCACCGAGACCGGCACCACGATGCCTACCAACAGCATCAATCTCATCAATAAAAATGATACAAGGCGCTTGTTTTTTAGCTTGCTCAAACATATCTCTGACACGAGATGCACCAACACCAACAAACATCTCTACAAAATCAGAGCCTGATATAGTGAAAAACGGGACATTAGCCTCACCACTGACAGCTTTAGCTAATAATGTTTTACCGGTTCCTGGTGGGCCCACCAATAAAGCACCGCAAGGAATTTTACCACCAAGCTTAGAAAACTTTTTGGGGTCTCTTAAAAAATCCACAAACTCTTGAACTTCGATCTTTGCTTCTTCAACACCAGCAACGTCTTTAAAAGTAACACGGTTGTCTTCACCTGTTAACATCTTTGCTCGACTTCGGCCAAAAGAAAGTGGACCACCTTTACCTGAACCACTGCCGCCACCTTGCATCTGACGCAGATACCAAAATAAAAATCCAATAAAAATCATAGTTGGGAACCAACTAATCAATATATGCATCCATATATTTTGCTCGGGGGCATGTCCAACGACAGTGACATTGTTTTCAAGCATTTCATCGAGAATCTTTTGATCATTCATTGGCATAAATGTTGTAAATCTTTGCCCACCTTTTGTCTCGCCCGTGATTACTTGATCAGCAATAGTTACTTTTGATACTTGACCACGATCAACGGCATCCACAAACTCAGAGTAAGAATACTTATCTACACCACGTGCATGCTCACCATAGTTATTCATAACAGCAAACATAACCAGCGTAATTACAATCCATAGAAAAATGGTTTTTTGTCGTTCGTTCAAACTAACACCTCATACAATTTAGAATAGTTAATATCTATTATAACCCTTATTTAAAAAAAAACACATTAATTATTTCTTTTTCAACGCTATCAAATAAAACTCCGTTGATTCTTGACGAGAAGTTGGCGGTTTGTAACGATGAATTTTAGAAAATTTGGGCGACATTGTCTTAATAGTTTGTTGAATATCAGGTGACTCAAAACATTTAAATAACAAACTACCATTCTGACATAGATGTTGGTCTGAAAAAGCTATTACAGACTCTAATAATAACCGCATATTTTCTTGATCTGCAATTTTTATACCTGTCATATTAGGTGCCATATCTGAGCAGATTAATGTTACTGGATTCGTGAAGGTATCCAACATCTGCGCTTGAACGGTTTCATCGGTAAAATCACCTTGAATAAAGCATGTGTCCTCAACAGGTTTCATATCAAGTAAATCACATGCGACTAGTGCTTTCACTTTTGGCGCGATGACTTGCGACCATCCACCTGGAGCCGCACCTAGCTCTATGACAAATGAATTTGGTTTTAGCAATTTAAATTTAGCATCTATTTCCAATAGCTTAATCGCTGCGCGATTTCTATAATTTTGCTGCTTTGCTTTCTTTACACCATGATCTCTTTTATGACGCTCATGCCAGGACTTTCCACCTTTTACTCGTCCAACCATATCACTACTCCATTACGCTTTATTATATAGTATGTATACACACTATATGGCAAAAGCAGAAAAAGTTGCAACCAAATAAAATCTCGATAAGTTATAGCAACTTAATAAAACTTTAGTTAGAATAAAATCATGTTAATTCAATTGTTATTCATAGTATTTTTAGTTTCATCAATTTTTTCAATTCTAGATTGGGCATACTTTAGACCCCAAAAGGTTGATATTCCAAAAGCCATAAGAGAAATTGCCAGAGATGGCTGTTTATTTTCTTGGCTAATCTTAATGGCTTTAATCACGAATGTAGAGCTCACATTAACACTGGCAATGTTAATTGTCTTAATTGTTAAATTGCTTGATGACTATGTCCTAACAAAATTTAGATCGCCTGATGAGTCAGCGGGGCCTTATGTGCAAGTCGCACAAGATTTATGCTGGTTTCTATTAATTTTATGGCTCATACGTTCCTTTGCTTTTAACATATATCGAGTACCATCTGGTTCATTAGAACCTACCGTTGATACTGGAGATTTCCTATTGGTAAATCAATATGTTTATGGCATTCATTTGCCTGTTTTACATAAGCAACTGATTCCCTTTGGAAAACCTAAGCAAGGTGACATCGCTCTATTTTATTATCCAAACGATCCCAACTTAATCTTTGTCAAACGTGTGATTGGGGTGCCCGGAGATCACATCGTCTATAAAAATAAAATGCTCTCCATTAATGGTAAAATTATCCCTCAAAAAGATTTAGGTCTTACTGAAAATATTGATGACACAGGAAAACCTGAAACAGTTAAAAAAATGGAAGAAACATTAGCTGGGCATAAATATAATATCATTGTCCAACCTTACACGCCGAATTATCGCGAAACTGACCTTGTTGTACCAAAAGGACAATACTTCATGATGGGCGACAATCGTGACAACAGCAACGATAGCCGATACTGGGGCACTGTACCAGAAGGTGAATTTATCGGCAAAGCCATACTGGTATGGATGAGCTGGGATTCGCACACTTGGCGAATCCAATGGAACCGCATTGGTACATTTTTATAACAATGAATTTAAACTACACATTCAAAAACAATGACCTGTTACAACTAGCTCTAACGCATAGAAGTGTCAGCAAAGATAACAATGAACGATTAGAGTTTCTTGGTGATAGTGTTTTAAATATTGTTATCTCTGAGTGGCTTTATCAGCAAGCAAACTTAAGCGAAGGCAAATTAAGTAGACTTCGTGCCAACTTAGTCAACCAAGATAGTTTATTCAACATTGGCCAAAAACTTAGCCTATCTGAAGAAATCAAACTCAGTACGGGTGAGAAAGCCACACTTGGTAATACAAAGCCAAGCATCATATCTGATACTGTTGAAGCCATCATAGGTGCTGTTTTCTTAGATGGAGGCTTCGACGCTGCCAAACAATTCACATTTTGCTTATTTGAAGATACACTCAACGCACCCATTGAGAGCTTAATGATCAAGGATGCTAAATCATTGCTTCAGGAACATTGTCAAAAACAAGGTTGGCCTTTACCAAACTATGATGTTTCCAACATTGAAGGACAAGCACACAATCAAACATTTCATGTAACACTCATCATTCATGATCACAAAACAACCGGGGCTGGCCGATCCAGAAAATTAGCTGAACAAACGGCAGCTCAAGAAATGATGACTCAACTAGGATTAACATATGACTGAACATTGCGCACACATCGCCTTAATTGGCAGAACAAATGTTGGTAAATCAACTCTATTAAACCAGCTCATAGGTTCAACTATTGCTATTACCTGCCATAAATCACATACAACCCGTAACCGTATTCTAGGCATTCTAACTGACGATAATTATCAAATGATTTTCATAGACTCCCCCGGTCTAGGTGAAAGAACACAAAACGTCATGCAACGACAAATGATGCGAACCACTGATCACTGTATTGCAGAAGCTGATATGATCATTTTCATGACAGACCAATTACCACTTAGCCCAGCTGATCAAAACGTTATTAAAAAATTAAAAAAAGAGCAAAAACCAATCATTGGAGTTGTAAATAAAATTGATCGGAACAAAATGGCACTGGAAGATATGGAAGCACTCAACGAGCTCATCCCTGTTGTAATTCCCATCAGTGCAAGAAAGAACCAAAACTTAGATATTTTAATTGCCCAATTACGCATGCAAATGCCTGAAGCACCTTTTCTATTTGATACGCATCAACTATCTGATCAAGACATTCGCGATCAATATGCTGAGCTCATTCGGGAACAAATTCTACTCAACTGTCATCAAGAAGTCCCTCATGCCATTCAGGTGGTCATCGAAAAAGCAGAGGATATTAAAGGCATAGAGCATATCCATTGCTTAATTCTTGCACAAACTGCTGGACAAAAAGGTATTTTAATTGGCAAAAATGGCCAACAATTGAAACAAATTGGCCAAAGAGCAAGAATCAGAATTGAGCATTTAATTAATAAAAAAGTAATGCTTAAAACTTGGGTTAAAGTTGATCCTGACTGGATGAATAAAAATGAATTATGAGTCTTTTAATTGATCAAGGTTGTATTCTTCATTCTCGGCCGTTGCGAGAAACCAGTTTAATCTTGTCATGTTTAACACGGTCGCATGGACTGATGAGCTTTGCCTCTAGAGGTGGCAAGCGATCTCAGCGCGGGACGAATGCAAAGTTCCAACCCTTTCAAACACTCAGCTTTGAGTGGAAGTCATCTGCTAAAAGTGGTCTATTAGGACTTAGAAATATAGATATCATAAGACCTATATGGCTTACAGGCACAGCCTTACAATGTGGCATGTACTTGAATGGCCTTTTAATTCAATTACTCAACCCTGAAGAACCATGCCCAGACTTATTTATACATTTTCAAAAAACAATTATCCAATTAGAACAACCTCAAAACCAATTAGACATCATTCTCAGAGAATTTGAACATGTACTGTTTTCTGAACTTGGATTCTCAGTTACTTTTGAACAAATCACGCATCCACACCTTTGTTATGATTATGATCTACACCATGGCTTTCAGATTACCCACTCTCGTTTTGGCTTTTTAGGATCAGATCTAATTGCATTGTCACAAAATGATTTTACAAAACCATCTATGCGTAAAACAGCCAAAAGATTTTCACGACACATGGTTTCACTTTTAAAACATCTTAAATATTCTGAAAAAATAACATAATTGATTGTTTTTTATTAAATTCTATGATAGCTTTAGCCTGTAAATTAAAGACGATCAAGCCCTAATATTAAGTGAGAAAAGACTACTATTAAAAGCCAAGATTGCCAAAAATGACATTGATATGAATAGCCAACATGATACTATAAGCTTAGTATTCAAGATAAATTAAAACGGAGAAAACATATGATCGATATAGGTCAACAATTACCTGACTTTGAATTAACAATGGTCAAACCTGGTTTTAACCACCCAGCTGAAAACGATGAATCAGCATTTGAAACATGGACCCAAGACAGTTTCCAAGGTCAATGGAAAGTAATTTATTTTTACCCTAAAGACTTTACACTTGTTTGTCCTACTGAAATTATTGCTTTTGCAAAAATGAATGACCAATTTAATGCCGCAAATGCTGTTGTTATTGGTGGTAGTACTGATAACGAATTCTGTAAATTAGCATGGCGTCGTGAGCATCCTGGCCTAAGTCAACTTAACCACTACAGCTTCGCTGACCCATGCGGTGAATTTACAAAAAGCCTTGGTCTATTATCAACAGCAAGCGTAGCCTTAAGAGCAACATTGCTTGTAGATCCTAATAATTGTGTTAGACACATCTCAGTCAATGAGCTAGATGTTGGTCGTAACCCACAAGAAACATTAAGAACACTTCAAGCATTACAATCAGGTGGTTTAACCGCTTGTAACTGGATGCCAGGCGAAGCATTAATCGAAGCTTAATCATTCAAGCTTAAATAAAAAACCCAATCTTTTGATTGGGTTTTTTTATTCTTGATCAAATCTGTAATACTTTTCACCAAGTTTAATTTTATTACGACCACTCTTTACACGCCACCGGTTGGTGTCTCTAAGTGAATACACACAGCCACAATACTCTTGCTGATAAAAAGATTCCGTTTTGGATAGCTCTATCATTCTCTTTGAACCACCACCTTTGCGCCAATTAAGTGTCCAATATTCTAAATTTGCAAACGGTGCAGCAGCTCTCACACCACTACGGTTAATTTGATCCATGTCTTTCCAACGAGAAATCCCAAGGCTACTCGTGATAACATCGAAACGATTTGTCATTGCATAACGGGCTGTTTTTTCAAAACGCTGGTCAAAACATCCAGTACAACGCTTGCCTCGTTCAGGCTCATCACCCATGCCAGACAATCTTGCAAACCAATGATCTCTATCACGATCATAGTCATCATCTGCATCAATAAATTCAATACCTAATTTATCTGCAAAACGTTTATTTTCATCCTTACGCAGCAAATACTCTTTTTTAGGATGAATATTAGGGTTATAAAAATACAACGCATAATCTATCTTACTTTCAGCCAGTCTCTCCATAATGTCACCGCAACAAGGTGCACAACATGTGTGCATCAATAGCTTTTGTTTGCCTTCAGGTAAATTAAGT
>JAURNZ010000039.1 GCA_030829925.1 Gammaproteobacteria bacterium
TTGGTAGCAAAGACAATTTCAAAAAGATTGAATCTATTGCTGACCTTATGGGGGCTGCAATTGGTGCATCCAGAGCAGCAGTGGATGCAGGTTATGTACCCAATGACTATCAAGTGGGTCAGACAGGTAAAATTGTTGCACCCGATGTTTATCTTTGTTTCGGCATTTCAGGTGCCATCCAGCATTTAGCTGGCATGAAAGATAGCCAAACCATCATTGCCATTGATAAAGACCCTGATGCACCAATCTTCAAAGTCGCAGATTATGGCTATGTGGGTGATCTATTTGAAGTCATCGATCTTTTACAAAACAGTATGGCAACTTCATAAGTATTTGGACGCATTAAACCATGTTTGGATACGATGCTATGGTCGCAATTGCCTCACTGACATTGCTTGAGGTGATATTAGGCATTGATAATATTTTATTTATCAATCTTATGGTTGCTAAAGTATCCTCTAAGCAAAGAGAATTTGTCCGTAGACTTGGCATCTGTTTAGCGCTATTTACACGACTTGGTCTACTGTTTACCATTGGTTGGATCTTGACCCTTAATCAGACATTATTTGCTTATTATGGTATGGACTTTTCAATACGAACGAGTGTTTTCATCTTAGGTGGCTTTTTCTTATTATATAAAGCCATCAGAGAAATTCATGATCATGTAGAAGGATATACAGCAAAAACCAGCATTCAAGCAAAACCCAAATTAGGTTTAATTTTAATACAAATCGTTTTAATTGATTTGGTATTTTCATTTGACTCAATATTTACAGCTATTGGCATGGTTGCACATTTAAGCTGGATGGCTACTGCAATTATTTTAGCTGTATGTATCATGTTATTTATTGCTAAGCCCATCGCAGAGTTTATAGAAAAAAACCCCTCTGTCAAATTACTGGCCCTAGCTTTTTTAGTAATGATTGGGATACTTTTAGTTGCAGATGGCTTTGGACACCACTTTGATAGAAACTACGTTTATTGTGCGATGTTTTTTGCAATCACTATTGAATGTTTAAACATGCGACATCGCCGTCACATGCTAAACACCCAATAAACAATCTTACATTAAATATTTTTGATAACTTTAGCCTTATCTGGAATAGTAATTATTAATTTTTGTACGACTGTTTTAGTTGTATTTTTAAACCTATTTTCTTCTCCTATAGATCTATAAGTACCCTGAGCACCCTCGTAAGGGCCCGTCCCACTAATTACCTGCCCAATGGTTACCTTATGTGATACAGGTGAACCATCTTTCTTTTGCACAGCTGTGCCTGATGTTTTAATGACGATTTCATCACCCTTATCAGTGATATAAATGTTATAGCCTAACCCACTACCATCTAACAGTTGAGTATCTTGCATAAAGTAAGATTTTTTTGCAACCAAAAGATCACCATTACACAACGGAACATTTTTGATCTGTTGGTAGGTCTCTCCTAGCCTTAAATCATGATTAGATGACTGGTCTGGAATGGCAATGACTTTTTGCTGCACATACTTTTTATCGATATCATCTTTGATCTCAACAACACAAGCATCAGGACTTGCATCCGTAGCTTCTGCCACATTTGATTTATGTGCATCAGCCATAACATTTGAATGTAAGCCAATGGCTAATAAGCCAGTAAATAGTTTAAAATATAATTGATTAGACACGTGATCCTCCCTATTTCACACTTAATATCATCATACGCCTATATGATTTATAAATTCAATTATTATTATGCTTGAGACTTATGTCTTTTGGGTGGCTCTTCTTCTGAATCCCATTCACTCCCCGAAGAAGGGAATTCAAATGGCCGCTTATTTGCATTTTCTTTTGCACGTTCTGCAAAGATGCTTGGCTTGGGGGGTTCTAACGGCTCCAATACATTTAAATCACGTGTCATAATTTCATACACATCAAGTAAAAATTCAAAGTATGGCAGACGATTGTTAAGATTTGCTAAGGTTTGCAACTTTTTCAAGTGCGCCAAATCTAGCAAACAAACCTGTATCTGTAATTCTTTGCATAAGACTTCAAATGCCTTGGGGCCAAATTTTTTATCGTTTAATTGCAATGCATGAAAAAACACTTGATAAACCATTTCAGTTGAGAGCCAAGCATGCTCATTATCATTTTTTTTGGATAAATGATTCAATAGATATGTAAATTCAAGTATACGACCACTTTTTTTAGCCAATTGTTTCAAATCAAACATATAAGCCTCATCAAGCACATTGCAATCTAAAGCCTCATATACCAGTCGACAAAAATACCCATAAGGATAATGTTGTGGCTCAACATTAGCTTCGTTTGAGATAGATAGTGCAAATTCAAGCCATAGTTTAGAATGACTAACCAACTTAGCCTGATAGTCATTTATATTTTTAGTTAAATGATCGATGACAACAACATCATCATTGATATTAAATGTTTTTTTTAGAGTTTCTAATGGTGGCTTAATTAATTTTGGCATTTAATAAATGACTAAGCTCCTATGCTAAAAAACATTATACTTTAAAAATCCTCAAAACCACCACTTAGTACAACATCCAAAGATGTATGAGTGTTTTGTAAATTTTCTTTTAATTGATCGATGGATGCCTGATGCTCTTTCATTTTTTTTGTTGGGTTAAAAAACATGCCTTCGGGCATTTGTATCTCAACGACTTTGCTATTGATCTTATTGTAAAAATTTAAAAGAATGTCTAGATGGTTGAGCTGTCCAAAATAAATTGCATAATTAAAAATATCATCTAATACCTTACCATCTACTGACATGAAATGAACAAATAGTTTGTTTAGTAGCCCCTCAAAGTCCTTAAAACTCAGTCGAGGTGACTCAATGCTTTCTTTAACCAGCTTCTCGAACATAGGTCGGGTTAACCAATCTACTTTTGTTTGTCTTTGGTGAGTAATTACCAAATCTATAAAATTTAAAAACTGATTACTTTTCTTCGCAGCAGAATAAAAAGCGTTTAAATGCTCTAAACTTAATCGGGTGACATCAACTTTGTCCAACAATATTGCAAAGCTTTCCCTTGAAAATGTCTCTTCGATGATCGAGAAGTCAGAATCATCCATCATGAATTCGTCTAACGGAGCATTGGCACCCCTTTCATCACAGGTATCCTTTCCTAAAAAAGCAATGCCTAATAACATGCTTGAATGTTTCTTAATTCTTGCATGTTCTACTTTATTTAATTCGCGAGCTAACAATAGCTCTAAAATGACTGGGGATTGAGATTTAATCACATCCTCCACTTTTGGAAAATCTTTTTTGCCCATGGTAAATCTCTCTTATTATTTTGACTCATACTACCATTAATATATTGTTTTTTCAACAATTTAAACAAAAAACCCAACATCTATAAACAAACATACAATCAAATAAAAAATAATCAACCTGATATCAAGGTAAAGATTTTATGTATCAATCAAGAAAAAATAACAAACACCTCAACAATAAACAACCAAATAATTGATTTTTATTATATAAATTGATATCATAAGATTTTAAAGAATAATAATAATATGAATATTCACTTTTCACCCATTGGACATAGCATGGCATATGCGCAGTTAAACAGTCTTGAACATTGGTTATTTTCATCCGATGATGTCAACATGCCCCTCAATATGAATACCGTCAAAGAATTTTTCGCTGAACGCCCATTGACCATTGAAGCCAATGGCCATGTAGAAACATTTCCAACATTCATTCATTATTGTTTGTCTAAACCAGTGCTTGCCCAGAAAGAGTCCTCTTTTACAATTAAATTAGCCCAAATATTTTCGCATGTTGAGTCTTCATTGATTGTCGATATGTTACTTACTCAAAATAACCGTGGTCAAAATTGTTATGATGAGGCATTAAATCAACATTTCAAAGCATTGGCATGTTTTTTTGAAAAAACCATAGAAGCATACAACCTTAAAACTCATAATAAAAGTGCACCAGAAATACTCAAGGCCTTGACTGACGATACAATTAGTATTGAAGCATTTAGTGCAAAAGTATCACAAATAGACCCAAGTGTTTTTGAGGCTATCGTTAAAACAAATACTGGCGAGCGTATCAATTGTGCACAAGCCATTTTGTATTTAAAACAAAACTATCCTAATAAAGCTAAATATCAGATAGTTGAGTCACTGCTTGGGAAAGATAAGCTTATCAAGCTGCTCCAAACAAATCCAAAACCACTAGCATCACTTTTGAAAACTAAAGAAAAATTTGAAAATCGACAATTTGGTAATTTATTTTCAAAAACTTGTCCAACTTCGCCTATAAAATTAAAAACACACCGACCATGAAAAATAATAATATCCCAACCTATCAAGCCTGTGACAATATCGTAAGCTGGATTCAATCAAAACAAGCACTCAACTTAAGTTCTAAAACCATTAGTCGCCTTTTTACACAAAAGAATAGTGCTCACCCACACCCATTTAAATTCATTCTAAAAAAACTCTACCGAAATAGTCTTTTTGAACGGCATGATGCATTATATGCCTCAAAACTAATCTCTTTATTTGAGCTAATAAATGAAAAAAAACTATTAAAAATAGATAACCAACTGGTTCTAGACACAATTGCACTTTCAGAAAAAAGTAATTTTTCTATATGTGCGCATACCATTGACAATATTTTTGCTTCCATACATGCATCCGATGGTGAAACAACGAATGATGCTTTAGACTCATTCGACGCTAACACAACCGCTGCAACCATTGATTCATCGGATAACGAGATCATGTCTAGCACGACTGATCAAACATCTGAAACAATTACCCCAGCTGTGACTGAGGTGGTTACACATCATCCTCAGGATGAATCAAGTACACAAGGGGTCCCTATTGATGAATTTATTAATTTCTTTAAAACCAGAAGTGTTTCTTCAGAAACCTATGCAACAAGTATTCAAACCATCCCACAGGACGTGTTTTATCAGTCTGTAGAGATTACAACAAAACCGGTACAAAGCTGGCCATTGCTACATATTTTAGCAAATTTAACGACCAGTGAAGCTAGGGCACAAAAGTTTAATGCTATTTGTAACCACCTAGGATCACATAATGTCTTAGAGGTTTTAAAGCAACACAACCTATACCGAAATGACACTGGCTACAATCTAATCCGTGACGATCTAAAAGAAATGATCATGCCTGAAATTTCAGGGCTATCTTTAACGAGATAAATCAAAACCCACTTGAAAAAACCATGGTGCCTTAGACATGACTATAGGGCACCTAACTTTTATATTTTATTGAAATTACAATACTTTTTTCATTAACCTTAAGTATTTTCATGCATATGTACTATAATTGTATCATAACAACAATAGAAAACATCGCATGAAAAAAATAATTTTAACTACGCTCTTAGCATGTACAACAACTGTCATGGCTCACCATGAAACGATTTCAAGCGAATTTACCAAAAAATTTGTTGAAACAAAACCAACTGTAAATTTAAATCATTATTCTGATTCGATGGTAGCACGCAGGTGTAATAACCGTATAACTTGGGTTGATTGTCAGGATACATCTAGAAGATGTACGATTAGCTTTTGCAGTAATCCTAATCAGGGTTGCCCGCATGGCGACTGGAGAACCAACGTAAGTTTTTGCTGATAAAATCGAATTTTTCAAAGGTCTTCTATATTATTATTCATAAAAGAATATTTTTTGACCAGCAAATATCTAATTAATTTTTAGACGCTCAGAAGATGTTACCAACGTTTATGGTGTAATGATACATGTGGTGATGGTGTATGGAGAAGAAACGTACTTGATTGTCCATTTTAAGCTCATCAATCATGTGATTAGATCAATTAATACATAAACACATTGCTAGTCTTTTGGAAAGGGGTTAATAACTTTTCCAAAGGATTTCAGCTATTTTCAACTTGTGACAAATAAACCCTGATTAAAAAAGTTTTTGGTGATATGAGCTATAATTATAATATAACAACAATAGGAAACATCTTATGAAAAAAATAATTTTAACTACGCTCTTAGCATGTACAACAACTGTCATGGCTAACCATGAAACGATTTCAAGCGAATTGACAAAAAAAATTTGTTGAAACAAAACCAACTGTAAATTTAAATCATTATTCTGATTCGATGGTAGCTTCTGGTTGGGGCAGCATTAGATTTACGTTATGGGTTGATTGTTTCGATGATTCTAGAACATGCCTTACTCATGGGAACCAACTACCTCAACTACGTTGCGGCAATTATATGTGGTGCCTTAGACATTAAAGGAAA
>JAURNZ010000040.1 GCA_030829925.1 Gammaproteobacteria bacterium
TAAAAAACTATCATCAAGCAGTATCCAGTTATATTGATTTAAAAGATAGCTTAGATTTAAAGAATTATTTTGAAGAGTCTAGACGCAATGGATATACCCCAACAATTGCTTACAACATGGCTTTAAGAAAGTTTTGGATGAATCGATGGCGGTAGCTGCTAGTTTTAGAGGTCAGTTTTTTGCTTGATGGCACTTAGAGCGTCTTCAATTAATTGAAGGTTTTCATGTCTTTTAGCTTTAAAGCTGCCTATAAAAGTTTTTTTATTTCTGATGAGATGTGTTTTTAATAAAATATTTTCATTATCTAAATAAGCATAAACACCAATGGGTGCATGACAAGATAAATTAAGTCTTTCACATATTGTCCTTTCTATTTCTACACATAGGCGTGTGTCTATATCATCTAGCTTGGTAAGCATCGATGCCATTTTTATATCATCTTTTAGACATGTAATTGCAATAACGCCTTGTCCTGCTGCAGGTACAAATTGGGTGGGATCTAATTGTTCTGTGATGTGATCCATTCCGCCAAACCGCTCCAAGCCACTTGCGGCAAGTATAATGGCATCAAATTGATCTTTTTTACTTAGGCGGGTATCGATATTGCCTCTAAGTATTTCAGTAGATAAATCAGATCTTAAATGTTTAATCAGCATCGCTCTTCGCATGCTGGCAGTACCAACCGAGCCATTTTGAGGCAGTTGATTCAAAGGTAGTCCATGCTTGGAGATCAGTGCGTCCTTTGGGTTTGCCCTTTTTAAAAAAGCTGCAACGACCATGTCATCGCTCAATTTAGATGGAAGGTCCTTGGTAGAGTGCACGGCAAAGCTCGCAAGGCCATCACGAACAGCTGCATCAAGTGCATTTGTGAAAACACCTTTAATGCCCAAAGGTTCTTCTTTAATATTCTGGTTACTGGTTTTTACGTCTAATATCTCAAATTTGATGTCAGGCTCATTTGTCTTTAATGCTTGTATGACATGGTTTGTCATGATTTTTGCCAATTGACTCGTTCTACTAGCGATTTGAATTTTTTTGTGCATATGTGTCATATTCATAATAAAGTTTAGGATGGTATTCCAAAAATAAAGCCTAACATAATGATTCCGCCCAACCATTGATAAGCGCAAAAAAGTTTTTGGTATTTTGTTGTGGATCTTAATTTGATTTGTTGTATGGTGGCTGCTAAGGCATATAAGCTCAAAAATAAGAAGAAATATTTGTTTGCGTCTGTCTGAACTCCAACAATGATTAAGGCTATAACGAATAAACATTGGCAGCCATCGACAAACAAATTTGTGTATTGGCCAAGGCTCAATGGCAAAGAATGAATGTTTAAAAAGATATCATCTTTTTTATCAGAAAGGGCATAGATTGTGTCATAGACTAAGGGCCATAATACAGCAGCTAGATAGAGCCATAAACATTCAGTTGTAAAGAGTTGATGTTGTGTTGCAAATGCAATAGGGACTGACATAGCAAATGCAAATCCAAGAAATAATTGTGGCGCTTTAAAAAATCTTTTGGTGAGTGGGTATAATATGGTTAGGCCAACCGCTATAAAACACAATTGAAAAGCTTTTTTAGGGAGTTGCCAAGCGATGCATGCAGCAAAGCTTAATAATACAAAAAAAAGGACTAGTGCTTCAGTGATAGATACTTGTCCTGCAGCAATCGGTCTTGAAGCTGTTCTTTCAACATGGGGGTCAATGTCAGCATCGCTAATGTCATTCCAAATACAGCCAGCACTTCGCATAAGAAAGCTTCCTAATAAGAATAAGGCCCATAGGTTAGCCTGATTACCTTGTGTAACAAGCCAAAGCGCCCATGCTGTAGGCCACCAAAGCACAACGACACCAGTTGGCTTGTTTAGCCTAACGAGTTTAAACAAAGAAATGATTTTGTGATCTTTCTGAATACTTTGCATTGTCATATTTTTGGAGTTGGTAGGTTTTAATAATAGATTTAATATCTTGAAGATATTTTTTTCCAGATGTTGAATATAGGTTAAGCGTATCCACAAGTTTAAGACTGTCTAGTTTGAGACCGTTTTTTCGTTGGGCAGCTCTCATATTTCTAAAAGACTCATAAGATGATTGGGTGTTCAGGTTATGGATATATTCAATGGTTGCTGCTTTGGGAGATTTAAAGCTTTTTACAGCATAAAAACCCAAAGATTTATTTGGTTTTTTTGGTTGAATCCCGCATCCCTTTTTGAAGCACCATTGTCCATAGAAAGCATTGCCTTCTTTTGCAAACCTAGAGGTCCCAAAGCCCGATTCAAGTGCAGCTTGGCTGAGGGCTAAGCTATTGGGTACAATATCTACACGTTTTTTAAGGGCCTCAATGCATTTTTTTTCTTTGATATCACAGTTGGTTAATAAGTAGCGTTTTTGGATATCCAAAATTTGTGCCGTTGGCTCTAATGGATATTGTTGCGACCAAGCAGTCAGTTTTTTTCGATCTATATATATAGACTGGTTGACTTCAGAGACCAAAGGTTTAAGCATATTAAAAAAATGATCAGGTAAAGACAGTTCGCTTGTTTCAGCAAATGAAATGCTTGAAAAAATTACAAATATGAGTTTTTTAAACATGATCAATTGTGCCTAATGACTGATGTGAGTGATTGATTTCATGGTTGATGTGTGCAATATCCAAAACCATGCCATCATATGGTGATGTTACTTCAGCGCTCTTAATGAGCTCTTCAAACTTTAATTCAGAAGCTGTAAGGGACTTCAGGGTGTCATTAAGTCGTTTATGCAGTTGACGTTGTTTTTGGTGTGAAGACGATAATGATTTGATATCGTTATCAATGTTTTGGTTTGAAATAGCTTTATTCTTCATCGAAGATAAGTTGCCAATCCCATTAATGATTTGGTTTGCATCAATCATGGCTTTTTCTTTGTCATGAATTCTTTGTGATCGGCTCGCTTTTGATTTTTTTAGCATTTTTTTTGTTAGCTGAATTTCTGTTTCAATTTGTTGTTTGTCAGCCCTCAATTGTTCAAGCTTTGCTTTAAGCTCATTTGTATCTAATCTTGCAATCAATTGTCCGCGACTTACAATGTCACCAGGTTTGACAAAAGTTGCAATTACTTTTGTATTTGCAAAAGGTGTTGAGACTTGAGACTCTATTGCAAATGCCATGGAGGTGGATAAGATTAGGGCGGTCATTTTAAGACAATGTTTCATAAAATTCCTTGATTAAGTCATATTTATCATATGTTTCATCTGGATGAAAAGCAACTTTATTTAAGCTTTTGGAGGGTTGTTACTTATGCAGGTATACATTATACTCAAGGCATGAAAAGTTTAGTGAGTGGCATTCAGCCATCAGGTGTTCCTACCATCGGACATATTTTAGGCACTGTTAAAAATTGGCGTCATTATCAAGAATCCTACCGCTGCCATTTTTTTATTGCAGATTTGCATGCGATTACTGTGCAGCAAGATCCCGCTGTGCTAAGAGCTAATTCGCTAAAATTGCTAGCTTTTTTTCTAGCCTCAGGTGTTGATCCCAAGAAAAGTTCTGTTACGATTCAGTCTCATGTGCCTCAGCACGCAGAATTGAGTTGGTTATTGAGTTGTTTTACGCATCTCGGTGAGTTATCGCGCATGACGCAGTTTAAAGACAAATCAGCGAGTCACAGTACAAAAGCTGAGCCGTTTGGCTTATTTGCTTATCCCGTGTTAATGGCAGCCGATATTTTACTTCATGAGGCAGATTTTGTTCCAGTTGGGGCAGATCAAAAGCAACATATTGAGCTTACTAGGGATTTGGTTATTAGGTTTAATCATCGCTACGGAGAGGTCTTAAAAATGCCTGAGCCAATCATTCCAGAATTTGGTGCTCGAGTTAGGTCGTTACAGGATCCTACTAAAAAAATGTCTAAATCTGATTCAAATGCACAGGGTTATATTTCTATCGATGATGCGCCAGAAGTTATTGTCAAGAAAATTAAAAAAGCAGTTACTGATTCTGTTGGTGTTGTAGCATATGATAATGAAAGGCCTGGCATTTCAAGTTTAGTAGAAATGTATTCGGTTCTTACTGATCAATCAGTGGATGCTGTCGAGGTTGCATACCAAGGCGTGGGTTACGGTAAGTTTAAAAAAGATTTGGCTGATGTTTTGGTTAGCATTATCGAGCCAATACAGATAGAGATGAAACGTCTTTTGGGCGATGAAGATTATTTGGACTCGTTGATGAGTGCGCAGTCGAGGCTGGTGATTAGTCGAACAGCACCATATTTGCGTAAAATAAAAGACGCGATTGGCTTGTTATAGATGGCGCTAAGTTGGCTTTTTTATGACGTTGAGTCATCTGATTTAAATAAAGTATTTGGCCAAATTCTTCAATTTGCAGCCATTCGAACGGATGAAGATTTTAATGAGATTGAGTGCCACGAATTTTTTGTTCGTCTAAACCGAGATACGCTGCCTAGCCCAGATGCTGTCTTGGTGCATCGATTATTGCCAGAAAACTTAGTAAAGGGTAAAACAGAGTATGAGGCTCTAAAGACCATTCATGAACTAGTGAATCAATCAGGGACAATGAATGGTGGGTATAATACGCTTGGTTATGATGATGATGTTTTAAGATTTGGCTTTTATAGAAATTTTTTAACCCCGTATACACATGGTTTTGCCAATGGTTGTAAGCGGTTCGACCTGTTTCCAATGCTTTTATATTACTATTATGATGGCTTCCGAGATATTGTATGGCCAGAAAAAGAAGGCAAGGTAAGTTTAAAGCTTGAAAATTTGAACGAAGCAAATGGCTGGGTTGATGGTATGGCCCATGATGCTTTGGTAGATGTCAGGGTCTGTGTTTCTTTAGCAAAAGCAATGGCAAAAGACCAAGATAGGTGGGCTGAAGTCTTTAAGTATTTGTATGACAGAAATTTTAAGCAAGGTGCTTGCGCTATGTACCTAAGTGCTTTAATGGGCTCTAAGTCAAATTTTGCAGCGCCTGTGATGTGCGTTGGTCAAAACACAGCAATTAAAAATACAACGTATTGGTTGAGATTAAATCAGTTTGATTTTAGTGAGGCTGGCTTGACTGAAAAAGCCGTCTTGCGAAAGAAAGTTCCAGATACAGCATTGATCGTGTCTAAGAATGAATCATATTTTGAGGATGTCTTGGTTCAGGCAAATTTGGCATGGATTGATCAACATAAAGATCAATGGCAGGCGTTCGTAGAGCAAACAGTTGGTCAAAAATTAGAGCCAATCGATGATATTGACATAGACGCTGCTTTGTATCAAAGCAGTTTTTTTAGTGATGATGAGATTCATTATATGTCTCAGTTGCACGAAGCTAGCCCTGATCAGTGGCTAGAAATGCCTGGTTGTTCGAGCAGGCTTTACCCAATGGTTGTGAAGTGGTTATGGCGACACAATTGGGCATGCCTAAGTCCAGAAACTATTAGTTTAGCTATAGATCTTGCAATTAAACCTGGTTTGGATTTTCAGGGTAGACCAAAAACCACATATGATGAAAGGTTGCAGCGAATCAATGAATTGATTAACATATATGAAAATAATGAAGAAAACTTGGAAATGCTTAAGAAGCTTAAGCATTATTATGTAAATTGTTTAAATATATATTAATATGTTTGCTAAATTAGAAACAAAACTCCCTTATCAGTGGCTCTGCATTGGGGCTTTACTCTCTTTTTTGGGTACGTGTTTATTTTCCATAACATCTTTCTTTGCCGGCTTTTTTGCAGTTTTTTTATCGAGCTTGGTTGCGCAGCTTGTTCTAACCATTCCTTTTCGGGTTTTTGGTGTCCAAAGATATTGGCTTCAATTAATTTCAGCGCAGGCTTGCAAATGGTCTGTGTTTGGCATTATTATATATTGGACTATTTCATATAAGTATATTGATGCAAGTCTCTTTATGGGCATAATTGCGGCACAACTTATTGTATTTTGGAATTACAGAAAATATGGCTAAGGCACTTACTAGCACAGAATATATTCAACATCATTTGCAAAACTGGCAAGTATCCTTTGGAGCAGATCCTTTTTGGACAGTCAATCTAGATACGGTTTTGTTTTCCTTGGTGTGTGGTTTTGTTGCGTGTGGCATATTTGTATTGGTTGCTTCATCCATGACAACTGGAAAGCCAGGCCGGCTTCAGTGCTTCACCGAGATGTGTTTTGACTTTGTGAATGAGCAGGTTCGTGACACATTAAATTGTGAGGACCGTTTCGTTGGTGCATTGGCAATGGTTATCTTTTTTTGGGTCTTTATGATGAATTTTATGGATCTAATTCCTGTGGATTTATTGCCCTGGCTGGGATCGTTTGTTGGGGTTTCACACCTTAAAGTCGTGCCAACAACAGACATTAATCTGACTTTTGCTCTTTCCATCACGGTATTCATTATTCTTATCATAACCAATATTGCTTACAAAGGTTTTTTTGGTTACATAAAAAGTTTATTTAGTCATCCTTTCCCACCGGAATATATCATAACAATCCCAATTAACTTTTTCTTAGTAGTCATTGAAGAGCTTGCTAAACCAATTTCGCTTTCGTTGCGACTGTTTGGGAATTTATATGCTGGTGAGCTTATCTTTATTCTAATAGCGACCTTGCCTTGGTATGCAATGTTTGTGCCTCAGGCAATTTGGTTGCTTTTTCATGTTCTTGTCATCACCCTTCAGGCATTTGTCTTTATGGTGTTAACGATTGTTTATCTAAGCATGGCAAGACAACACCATTAAATTCAAAGAGGAGAAACACATATGGCCGAACCATTAACACATGCACACTTAATCACTCAAGTATATGGCATCACAGCACTAGCTGTCAGTATCCTAATCGGATTAGGTGCTTTAGGAACTGCGATAGGCTTTGGCTTATTAGGCGGTAAATTTTTGGATGGTGTCGCAAGACAGCCAGAGTTAGCTCCAATGCTTCAAGTGAAGATGTTTATTGTTGCTGGTCTACTTGATGCGATTTCAATGATTGGTGTAGCAATTGCATTGTTATTCACATTCAGTAATCCGTTCGTATCATCAATCACGAGTATTGCAACCGGGGCATAGCTATGAATGTCAATCTGACTTTGTTGATTCAAGTTGTTATCTTTGTCTCATTTATCATGTTGATCATGCACTATGTATGGCCAATGTTTGAGAAGGTGCTTGATGATCGTTCAGCTCAAATTGCAAAAGGTTTAGAGGATGCAGAGCGTGCACGCCATCAGCTTCATGAAGCTGATCAGACAGTAAAAGCACTTATGAAAGATGCTAGAGTGAGTGCAAAAAGCATTACTGATGAAGCAAAAAACCATGCTAAAGAGCTTGTTCAAGAAGCAAAGAAAGAAGCCGAAATAAAGCACAATCAGATTGTCGAAGACTCTTACGCTGAGATTGAAGTTCAGCGTAATCAGCTTAAAGACGAGCTTATGTCTGAAGTTGGTGGATATGCGCTTGAAATTGCTCAGCGAGTAATTTCAAAAAAACTCGATATAAAACTTGATAGCAAGTTGATTGAAGCTGAACTTAAAGAGGTAAGCTAGCATGTCTTACGCTATTGCAAGACCTTACGCAAATGCTATAAACATGCTTGCAACCACGAACAAAGCTCAGCAATCTTGGCTAGCTTTCTTTGATGGTTTAGTTAGATTGGCAAATGATGCTTCTTTCGAAAGTATGGTTAAACATCCTGCTATTTCAGATGAGATGATTCATGAAGTTATTAAAACAGCGTTAGATGTTAAAGATAAGCATCATGACAACTTGTTAAGGTTGCTCATCGAGAATAATAGACTGGATAATGTTGTTTCATTAAGAGATGTCTTGAAAAAGATGTTTTTAGAGGCAAACAATGAAGTTCATGCTGTAGTTAAATCAGCTCATAAGCTGTCTACATCACTTGAAAAGAAAGTAAAAGCATTCGTTATGCAAAAATTCAATGCAAAGGATGTTGAGCTGTCCTCGCAAATAGATGCATCTCTAGTTGGGTCTTTATTGCTAGAGGTGGATGGGAAACAAATTGATTGGTCTATTCATAGCCAATTAAATAAATTTAAGGAACAATTCTAAGGGGTATTTATGACAGTAAGTGCATCAGAAATAAGCGATCTTATTAAAAAGAAAATTGAGGGTGTTGATCTTGATAGTCAGACCAAAACAACTGGATCAATTTTAAGTGTTAAAGACGGCATTGTTCGTTTGTTTGGGATTAAAGACACAATGTGTGGTGAGATGTTAGATCTCCCCGGCGGTTCTGTTGCTATGGCACTTAACCTAGAAAGCGATTGTGTGGGAGCTGTAGTTTTAGGTCGATATGACCACTTGAAAGAAGGCGACCAGGTTTCTTGTTCGGGTAAAATTTTACAAGTACCTGTTGGTGAAGCGCTTTTAGGGCGTGTTGTAAATGCTCTGGGAGAGCCTGTCGACGGCAAAGGTGATATTGATTGCAAGCAATCTTCTCCAGTTGAAAGAGACGCGCCAGGTGTAATCGCTAGACAATCTGTGAGCCAGCCATTGCAAACAGGTTTAAAGCCTATCGATGTGATGGTGCCAATTGGCCGAGGTCAGCGTGAGTTGATAATTGGTGATAGACAAACCGGTAAAACTGCTATCGCAATTGATGCAATCATCAATCAAAAAGATACTGGTGTTAAGTGTATCTATGTTGGCGTTGGCCAAAAAGCTTCCTCTATTGCTAATTTGGTTCACAAATTAGAAGAGCACGATGCTTTAAAGAATACCATTATTGTGACAGCAAACGCTGCTGAATCAGCTGCACTACAATACATCGCGCCATACGCAGGTTGTGCCATGGGTGAGTACTTCATGGATAAAGGTGAAGATGCGTTAATTATCTATGATGATTTATCTAAGCATGCGGTTGCCTATAGGCAAATTTCATTATTGTTAAGGCGTCCACCTGGTCGAGAAGCATATCCTGGTGATATTTTCTACCTTCATTCAAGATTGTTAGAGCGTGCGGCAAGAGTTAATTCTGACTATGTTTCTAAGCAGACAGAGGGCAAAGTATCTGGTAAAACAGGTTCATTAACGGCTTTGCCAATTATTGAAACACAAGCAGGTGATGTTTCAGCATTCGTGCCAACTAACGTGATTTCTATTACAGATGGCCAGATTTATCTTGATACAGATATGTTTAATTCAAACAAACGACCTGCTATTAATGCTGGTTTATCAGTTTCTCGTGTTGGTGGTGCTGCTCAAACATCTATTGTTAAGAAGCTTGGCGGTAGTGTGCGTTTGGCTTTGGCGCAATTCCATGAGCTTGAAGCGTTTTCTCAATTCGCATCAGACCTTGATGAATCTACGAAAAAGCAGCTGGAAAGAGGTAAAAGAATTACTGAAATACTCAAGCAGCATCAATATTCACCATACTCTGTAGCAGAGACAGCATGTGTATTGTTTATGGTAAATGAAGGACATTTAGATGATGTATCGAGTGACCATGTTGTTGCATTTGAAGAGGGTTTCATTAAATACTTAAATACTAAGCATAAAAAGTGGTTAGATAAAGTTAATGAATCACCAAAATTAACAGATTCATTTAAAACAAACTTTGAAAAAGCCATTACAGCTTTTAAAAAGATATTTTCGGAGTAGATAGCTATGTCAGATATGGCATCCATCAGAGCGGTCATAGCAAGTACTGAGAGAACAAAAAAAATTACTTCAGCTATGCAGCTTGTTGCATCTAGTAAAATGGCTAAGTCCCAAAGGTCTATGTCTAGTGCTAGACCTTATGCTGATACTATTTCTAAGTTAATGCAAAAAGTTGCAGAAAGTTATGAAGGCTTGCACCCGTTTTTCGAAAAAAGATCTAGTAAAAAAACGGTATATATCGTTATTTCAAGTGATAGAGGCCTATGTGGGGGCTTAAATGTTGTTTTGTTTAAAAACTTAATTAAGGTTATAAAAGAAACAAAGCAAGAAAATATATGTGCCATTGGCAATAAAGCTAAACATTTTTTTCGTCGTATTGGTGGGAATGTATTAGCAGAAGCAACTCATTTAGGTGATCAACCTTCAAAAAAAAGTATTGATCAAGTAATTAAGCCAGCTCTAGATGGTTTTTTAGCAGGTGAATTTGATGAAGTACATCTAGTGTATAACAAGTACGTTAATGTCATGACTCAAGAGCCAACAATAACAAAATTATTACCCATCGAAAAAGTCAGTCAAGAAAAAACAAATTGGGATTATATTTATGAGCCAGATGCAAAAAGCATCATTGATAAATTCGTTTATAAGTATATTGATTCCGTTGTGTATAAAGCTATTTTAGAAAATATAGCTTGTGAACAAGCAGCTAGAATGATTGCTATGAAAAGTGCAACTGATAATGCTCAAACTGTTATAGATGAACTGAATTTGGCTTATAACAAAGCTAGACAAACTGTAATTACCACCGAACTTTCAGAAATTATTGCTGGAGCGGACGCCGTTTAAATTTTAAAAGAGGATAGAGAATGTCAACACAAGTAACTGGAGAAATTGAAGCCATTGTAGGCGCTATTATTGACGTAAAGTTTTCAATTGGACAAACCCCAAAGGTTTATGATGCCTTAATAGTTGAAGAGTCTGAGCTGGTATTAGAAGTACAGCAGCAAATTGGCGATAACGTAGCAAGAACAATTGCTATGGGTGCAACTGACGGACTTAAAAGAGGGATGAAAGTCTTAGGGACAGGTGGTCCTATTGAAGTACCTGTTGGGCAACCTATGCTTGGGCGTATTGTCGATGTATTGGGTTCTCCAATTGATGAGAAGGAGCCTATTGAAGGTGCAGAAAAATTACCAATTCATAGAGAGCCTCCTAAGTTTGTAGATTTAGCTGTTAGTCAAGAGCTACTAGAAACAGGGATTAAAGTCATTGACTTGTTATGTCCTTTTGCTAAAGGTGGTAAAGTTGGTTTATTTGGTGGTGCAGGTGTTGGTAAAACAGTTAACATGCTTGAACTCATCCGAAATATCGCAGTTCAACACAGCGGTTACTCTGTATTTACAGGTGTTGGAGAAAGAACTAGAGAAGGAAATGACTTCTACCATGAAATGAACGATTCTAATGTTTTGGATAAGGTTGCCCTTGTTTATGGTCAGATGAATGAGCCACCTGGAAACAGATTACGTGTTGCAAGTACTGGCCTTACCATCGCTGAAAGTTTACGTGATGAAGGTCGAGATGTTTTGTTTTTTGTAGATAATATTTATCGTTATACGTTAGCAGGTGTGGAAGTATCCGCGTTATTGGGTCGTATGCCCTCTGCAGTAGGCTATCAGCCAACACTCGCTGAAGAAATGGGTAAGTTGCAAGAGCGTATTACGTCTACGAAAACAGGTTCCATCACGTCTGTTCAAGCAATTTATGTGCCTGCAGATGACTTGACAGATCCATCTCCTGCAACAACGTTTGCTCACTTAGATGCAACTGTGGTACTTTCAAGACAAATTGCTGCTAAAGGTATTTATCCTGCGATTGATCCATTGGATTCAACAAGTAGACAGCTTGATCCATTGGTCATTGGTCAAGATCATTATGACGTTGCTCGTGAAGTTCAACGAATATTGCAAAAAGAAAAAGAGTTGAAAGACATCATTGCAATTTTAGGGATGGATGAGCTTTCAGAAGAAGATAGGCTAACTGTTTATCGTTCAAGAAAAATTCAAAAGTTCTTATCTCAGCCATTTTATGTTGCTGAAGTATTTACAGGTGCGCCTGGTAAGTATGTTTCATTGGCAGATACAATCAAAGGCTTTAAGGCAATTATTTCAGGTGAATGTGATCATATTTCTGAGAATGCATTCTACATGGTTGGAAGCATTGATGAAGTTTTTGCAAAAGCAAAAGAAATGTCTGAAGAGGGATAAGCCCAATGAAATTAACAATCGTCAGTCTTAATAAGGAAATCTACCAGGGGGATGTCACAGCAGTCTTTGCTAAAAGTCCCCAAGGTGCTTTTGAAATAAGACCAGGTCATGCTCACTTTTTAGCAGAGCTAGTGGAGTCTGATTTGTATTATGAGACAGATGCGAATGTTAGAGAGGGTATCTTCATTAGTGGAGGCGTTCTCGAGGCAAGGCCTGATGAAGTTATTATTGCTATTGATCAAGCAAAAATGGTTGAAGAACTTAATCAAGTAAGTGCAGAAGAAAAAATGAAGCATTTACGTGGGGATCTTCAAAAGTCTTCAATTGATTATGCGGTTGTATTGTCAGAGTTGTCTGCCCTTACAGATCAAATTAGATTAATTAAAAGCATTAGAAAGAAAAAGTAGTTCATGATAGATCATGTCATTATCTTAGCTGGTGGGAAGGGTTCGAGAATGAACTCTTCTAAGAGCAAACCAGTACACGATTTTGCTGGGAAACCTTTGATTCGCTGGGCTTATGATCTTGCTAAACAGTGTAAACCTAAATTTATTCATGTCGTTCATGGTCAAAATAATCAAACTGACTTCGCACCCTTAATTCCAGATGCAACTATCCGCTGGGTTTGTCAAAAAAAACCGAATGGTACTGCAGATGCTCTAATGTGTGCACTTGATGGGATTGATAAAGGTCAGTTCTTAGTGATCTACGCGGACATGCCACTGGTAAACGTCAGCGACATACAGTCAATGCTTAACTTGCAAGGCGAGTTAAAACTCCTGTCTGTAAGACATGATAATCCATATGGGTATGGTCGATTAATTCATGATGATTATGGTAACCCTTCTGCCATTATAGAAGAAGTAGATGCAACGAATGAACAAAAACAAATTCAAGAAGTGTTTACTGGGATATTAAGTGGTTGTGTCGAACAAGTTAAAAATTGGATCCAGTCATTAGATAATAAGAATAAACAAAAAGAATATTTGTTAACAGATATTATTGCTAAAGCATACAAGGGTAAGCATTCAACTCATGCACACTGCTCTAAAAATAGTGTCGCGTTCAGTGGGATTAACTCAATGGCAGAGTTAGTAAAACTCCAAAGAATTTATTATGAAGAAAGAGCGTATGAGTTTTTAAACAAGGGCGTTAAAATTTGTGATCCTGCACGCTTTGAGTGTCAGGGTGAAGTCGATATAGGGTATGATACTGAAGTTCGCCCAAATGTGTCTTTAATGGGCCCATGTAGCATTGGTTCAAATTGCTTTATTGGTGAGAATGCAGTTCTTAGTCATGTTCAGATGGGTGATCATGCATCTATAATGGCAAATTCTGTACTTGATCATACGTACCTTGCTGCATTTTCAAAAGTAGGTCCATTTGCATATTGTCGTAATGGCACTGTGGTTGCTGATTATGCTGAAATTGGTTCTTTTGTTGAAACAAAGCAAGCCTATATTGGTCAAAGATCAAAAGCTAAACATTTATCTTATCTTGGTGATGTTGATATTGGTAAGAACTGTAATATTGGTGCAGGTGTTATCGTATGTAATTGGGATGGCAAGAAAAAACACAAAACTGTTCTTGGAGACCATGTGTTTGTAGGTTCTGACAGCCAGTTAATAGCACCAATTCACTTGGAAGATTATGCATTTGTTGCTGCGGGAACATGTATCACAAAGAATGTCCCAAAACATCATTTATCTATTGGTAGAAATAAACAACTCAATAAACCAAGACCAACAAAGGTCTAAGTTTATTGAGTGTTAAAATTTAATTACTTTTGAAAGTCTGCTAAACATTCA
>JAURNZ010000041.1 GCA_030829925.1 Gammaproteobacteria bacterium
GGTTAACATTATTGGCTGATGCAATTAATCATAAATCATTCGATTTTGCAAAAAACATACTGTCATTTCTTCATGATAATCTCTGTATTCATTCAAATGAAGATTTATTAAATCATTTGACAGGAGTCAACTTTGAGTCTGTATATTTATTTCTTGAAGAAATTTCATATGAAGATACTAATAAATTAATGTTTGATTTAGCCAAGTATTATCTGGATAACAATCGTGCCATATTTGTTAAAGTTGGTTTAGAGTCGTTGAGTGATGTTTCTAAAGAATTATTAGATAACATATATGTTTATATCATTGAAAATAATTTAGACCTAAAAGAGATTTTAAATTTAATTAGACCCAAATCCTACAATCCAAGCTTAGACAGTGATTTGAAGTTTATGCTTAGATTGTTTAAGGTTTCAAATACTTCAGATATTGATAAGATTGAAGAATTATTTTCAAGAATCCTTATGTCTAATCCTGACATTGAACGTTGGTCTGAAGAAAATATTCAGTTTTTAGCCAATATGTTGGTTAAAAATATGAATGCTAAAGCAGTTATGAGAGCCTTTATAATAAGAAACAGAGACAATCAGTCAATGTATCCATTATTTGCACGATGCATTCCAAGCCTGCTATCACCAAATGATGAAAAACTGTTTCTTATGGTTTCTACTGATGTTTTGGATGCGTATCTCGCAAATGGTGATACGATTTCATTAGAGCACTGGTTCAGAGGTATTGCTGATGTGTCGGGCGACGTGTTACAGAACCTATTAGAAGAATTAGATGTCATACGTTCATTGTTAACTGGTTTTGATGTATATGAAATTAAATCATATGATGCACATATAAACAGATTTTTAACCATAGCTTCTGAAAAAAATATTGAACTGGATAAGTTAACAAGAGACATTGGTCTTAATGATCTCATATTAATTGAGAAGTTAGTACAGTCAAGTTCGGTACTTAAACGCTATTTTAAAGATAATAAGCTATCAATGTATAGTCAATTATTGATAAAGTTGGTCAATGAAGCTTTTTTTTATAGCGATGGTTTTGATCAAGCATTAGAGGTAATCAAAAATGACTTAGATAAGCATAGCACGCATAGAATCATTGATAGCATCATTCATGCAAAAAGTATGACCAGCGATGTGTTGGATAAAAATAAGCTCATGTTTGTTCTTAATCAGTTACCAGTTCAGCATGTGTCGACTTATGTTGTCTCAAAAGATAAATTAACTGATTTAAGTGAATTAGGTAGCTTAGATAAGATGATGATTCAAGTAGCGTCATACTCAAATGCTTGTCATACGATTACTGCGCAAGGCTTATTAAGTGATCACAATGCTATACAGCTGAATGACCATCAATTGGTTGATGTTTGGTCAAAATTGATAGAACAAATGAAATTAAATAAAACAAATTCAGTTGAAAATGTGCTCTGGTTTATGAGTCAATACGGTTTTAAAAATGTTTTAACAACACATTTTACTTCCTTAATTGAAGGGTTGCCTCAGTACAAGAAGCCAGTCTTTAATAAATTCATTGACCAGCTAAGTCAGTTGCCAAGTTTTGATAATTTCATGAAAGTTTATTGGAAAGAAATTAGAAAGTGGGAGATGAATACAAAAAATTCATTGTTAGGCAATAAATATGATGTTTCTCCGTTAATCAGAAGCTTAATAAAAAAAATCGATGAAGTTTTTAAAAAGGATGTCATTGTTAGAGAAAATTTAGAGATGTTATTTGATTGGATAAATCAATTAAGTATGTTTCCGTTGCACTTAAGAAGAAAACTGGCGTTGCAGCATAAACTTTTTGATAAAATCATTCAATTAGAAATTCGCTTAAGACCTGAAGCAAGTCGTGGAGCAACACTCCTAGAACAAATGGTTAAGAGTCATTATGACTTGATAGGGTCAAATTTCAAGGCATTTATAAATATGATGAATTATGAGGTTGAAACAGACTATAGGGCCATGATTGACCAATCTGAGGTTAGTGTTGATGATTTGCTTGATTTCTTAATGCTTGAACGTAATAAAGAGCTGTTTAGTTATGATTTTGATACTAGCAATATTAAGGGTAAAATGCCAAGTCATTTATTTTTAATCGATCATTATAAAAGAGCATTTTTTGCAATCATTAGTCATGTTTTAGATAAGAATGGTGACGCTGATGGTTCGGTTGCTGATGCATTAGAATGGCTTGAGTATGATCAGCTAATTAGAAACATAGCAAAATATGATGCTAAAAAAATAGATTTCAAAAAACTTGCTTATGTGATGGATTCAGCACCAGATTTGCTTAAAGATGAAGCCATAAGAATCAAGCAAATTGTTATCGAGCAAGAAATCAGTCAAATAGAAGATATTATGAGTAAGATAAGTGAGGAGCTCATGAAAAACTCTCTGACGGATAAGGTTGAGAGCTTAACATCAGATATGCTTGTGCTAGAATCAGCATTGGATCAGCTAAATGTCTTGTTAAAAGAACGGGTTAATGATGTATTCCCTTCAGAAAGCATGCCAAAAGCATCTGTAATTATTAGTCTGTGCGGCGATTTAGCAAATGCAGCTGATATGATCGATGTCATTGCAAGTTCACCTGAGGGGAGAAAATTGATCAAAGATGATCGTGAAGCCGCAATGAAGCCTTACTACAGCCATTTCTTCAAAGTTACCTTACAAAAGTATTTAGCATTGCATCAGCATTGCCAACAAATATTGGATAAAGGTCATAGCATTGATGAAGGTCTAGTATCATCATTAGAAAAGCATCTGCTGAAAATGAATGTGATTGAAGGAAGTAATATGCCATCAGTTTGTATAGAGAGCCCAATAAAAGAGCTAGATAATTTGCTTTATACCATGCAATTTATAATGACGTGGTATCATGTCTCTGCTTATGAAATGACTGCAGCAGAAAAAAATATCTTGTTGCGGGTGCTTGAGACAAATGGTTCTTATGCTTATGAACGTTTATTAGATGAATCAAGAAATATGAACTTAAACTATGCGGATAATTTTTTCCAAGATAACAAGGATGGACTGGAAGCGCTGCCTGTTAAGCGTATTATCTCGTCTGGTAAGCGAAACTCCTCAGGCATTCAAGGGATGTTCAGTGCCCCAGAACAGAAGAGGGACGAGGCCACACTTCAGAACAATTTAAATACTAGCTTCAGACGCTTGAGTGCATATGTCACAAATGGTTTAAAACGTTAGTTTGTTTGCCAAAGTATAAAGCTTCTAGAATAACATCCTAAGAGGATAAATATATAGACATATACAATGAAAGGTAGCGCAACACCAGTGAAGCTTAGCTTGTAACCAAGGGTAATACTAACTAGTGTGATGAGGGCAGTGATTAGCAATACTAATAAGGTAACGTATATGTTAATCAGTAAATTCATGAATGCAGTTTTACCAATTTGACAGGACACTTTGAAAAAATCTACGTGTTTGTCTGTTGCAACTGAGATAATGTTAAAGGGGTACCATGTACTGACATAAAGGTTAATCAAAAAGGAAAGAATAAGTCCGAATAAACCTGAAACCATCGAGCAAAATATTATAAATAAAATTTTATATGCAGCAACCAAATAGCTTTGTTTGAATAAATGGAGACTAAAAACTGACGTTGGTTGCTCTTTGTTGACCAAAAATCTCGATAATAAAACACAACTTTTAACTGTGTAGAAACATAATAGGCAGGCGAGTATCATTTTTACCGCTATCACATTTGAGGCAGTTGCATTCATAACTGAATAATTATAAGTAATGTCTTTAATGTATGGTGTTATAAATAAGTTGATTAACTCTAAGACAATTAAAGTACAAAGTGGTGCTAGTATGATTTTTGCATAAGTTTGTCTTTCTGTAATAAATGAAGCTAATTGTGCTTTAACTATATGATAAGTTGCTTTGAACATCTTTTATTTCTCCAGGCGAAGGTTTTTTTGCCATAAATTAAAACTTTGTACTAAACATAACATAATAAATATTTCTGAATAAATTTGAATAAAAAAGATCGCTACATGCCAAATTAAATTTGGGGTAAAATATAGGGTAATTTTATAATAAACCATACTTAAAATTAAAGATAATACTACTAGTAAATAATTTACGAAAAAGAATTTCTTAAGATGCAGTATGTGACGATAAAATGGAATGTTAATGTCAGATGCAACTGCAAAAGTATTAAAAACAAACAATGAAAAAATTACTGAGGTAGAGATGAGGTATGATATCGAAGCAATAGAATACGCAGATAGGTGCGAAACATCTGTATTAACCGGCATGCCACTTTGGTTGAACGTATTTACCAATGAGTTTGTGATTGCATTTGACTGTGCTGCAAGTGGATTTAAGGTTGAATAATCAAATGGTGTAAACCAATATATTAAATAAAGCAAGAATGCTTGAAAAAGCAAAACTATTAATGATATCAAAAAAGTATAGGAAATATAAAGAAACGCTTGTTTGGAGTATTTTAGACTGATGATGTGTTTTGGTTTTTCATCTAAGGTAATAAGTCTAATAACATTAATTGTTAATTTGGATAATAGAAAGAGTAGCGGTATAGCTGAAAAAAATATAAGTATGTCACCATTTCCTGCACTTGCAAATCTTTGATCTACGAATTTAACATAGAAAAAAATAAAACCACAAAAGATGATTATATAGAAAACAGGTACGAATAAAAGAATCTTAAGGTATGACCGCCAATTAGTTTTACAATGACATGCCTGCAATTGAATTGTTTGTAAGAGCGTTTTAAACATGTGATCCCCAGTTTGTTATATCAGTTAATTTATATCAAATTAGGGTTACTAATACAAATTTTTTATCGTTAAAGCCCTAATCGCCTGATTTGCTGATGCTTCCTCTCATCTGATCCAGGACTTTGTTTTCTTTTTTTCGTTGATACTGAGCGTGAAATACTACGAGAACTTTTTAAGAAAATTGAAGCCATTATCTTAATGAAGATGCCTAAGTATTGTTGTTCTGTAAACCGATTGTGGGTTTGTGTTTCTGGTGTGCCAAAAAAACTAATGGCACGCACTTGATTCCTTGAGTAGGTCATGCTTTCTAGTCTGAGTGTTGCTTCAAGACTAACCATTTCAGCCAAAGATGCCTGAGTATTTGCCATGATGCTACCAGACACAACAGACCTAAAACAGTTTAATAAAAATCTTTTTGTATCTAGAATTGTGTTATCGTGTTTTAAGTTAATGATTTCGAGTATAGTGATCAATTCACCAATATCTTTTATAATACTTTTATCACGGGTACTGTTCTCATTACTGGCACGATAATAATCAACCATATATGGTTTTTCGCCACTGCCACCACCACCGTCAGATTGATCTAATAAAATTTGCATTAATGTCCCAGGGGCCATCACCTTGCCGTCATAATCAAGCCAGGTAAATAAATCTTTATAATCTTGTTCACTGTAAAGTTTTTTCGCACCTGTTCCTTCTAATAAAAAACGTTTAACATGAATTTTTTCGGGATCTTCTTTTTTGGTATATTTTCTAGAAAGATGTGCAATATCAGCAACATCATGTGTTGAATCTTTAATATTCTCTGTTAATTTGTCTCCTTCATAGCTTGTTTGAATCATGGCACATTGTCCAAGCCAAACAATGAATTGAACACACATAAAGCCTTTTTTAGTGAATGCAGGTCGATTATTTTCTTGTTGGTATTTTTGATAATCTTTATTATTATACTGGATCATGTTTTTAAAGGGTACTAGGGCTGCTGCTCGCATATTTAAGGGAGCTTCAGTAATGATCTTTTTAGGTGCAACTGATTTATAATCCCAAGGATTGTAGAATGCATATTGTGTTTCTTGTAGTTGCTGTTGAGTAACGTCTTTGAGATATTTTTCAAATTTAACTTTTTTTGGTTTTTGGCCAAACATTTTATCCATGCGTTCTGACATGGTTTCAGATCGAGATCGCCCATAAGGGATATGATAATCATTTTTTTTGGTTTCAGGATCTCTAAAAGTTATTTTTTTGGCAATATTAACCATTTCTTCATTGACTTTTCTATGTTCATAGTTATTATTGTTTGGTTTAAACACAATGAATGAATTCCCATCATTGTTAAATTTTTCGTCTACGGCCCTTAAACGACAAGCAATGACTGATTTAATCGTATTGCTTTTTGAACTAGCTGTTGCTTTTTCATAAGCAGCATGGGCAATGCGTGGGTATTGACCTTCATAATCAATAACAATCCCAACATGTGTAATTAATTCAGGGCTAATTAAGTGTTTTCCAGGTTGTTTAGCATTTGCTTTTTCAACAACGTGATGGTCATGCCAAAAGATGATAGAGCCAACTGGGATTTCAGTAGGGTTTGTAGTGATTAAATACTTTTGATCAACGCGTTTGTAGTTAAGTGTTTTTGGCATTTTTATAATTTAGCATAAAAAAATTAAAAAACAATTAAATACCAAGATCTTTAACTAATAAATTAAGATCATTACTGAGATTGTAACCAGCATCGAGAATATCTACACCATAGAGTGTGAACCAATCAAATAAATCAGTGAAAAAGTACCCAGTGATCAATCCAGCAATAAAGCCTGCCAAATGACCTTCGATTGAAACATTGTCTTCAGTGCTTAACAAACTAGCAGCGATGTGTGTCCCAAAATAATACATCCCAATGATTGCACCTAGGATTTGTGTGGGGTTAGGGTCGACGATTGCTCTAACGGTCAAAAATGACCAATAGCCTATGATTAAACTGCTGGCGCCCACATGAAGTGCTTTTCTCCCAAAAACCCAGACTAAGCTGCCGGAGATAACAATGATTAATAGACTGACTGAAATAAATGTATCTAGCCCTTGACTAAGTACTAGTCCGCCAAGCCCTAGGTAAAAAATGGCATTCATAAAAAGGTGTTGAAAGTTTCCATGGATCAATGGACTCGTAAAAATACCAATCAAGCCTAGCGCGTGTCTAGGTAGCAAACCAAACACAAATAAAACATTTGCAAGAAAAAAATTAGCAACTAAAATAATGCATGCTAAACCAAGCCAAAAAAATAAAAAGGGTAGGTTGGTATTAATTTCATTTAGTGCCAGGGTCAGTGCGTTTAGAATATCAGAGAATGCCATGTGAAAATCCTTTCCTTGTCTATGGATTGTAACTGATTTAAAATTGAATTCATAATTTGAGAAAAAACATTTATGGTCTTAAAAAATCCCTATAGAAATTATGGTATTATTTACGCTTTATCGTTATTTATGTTTGAGGTTTTCAACCCTGTATTATCTCAAATAATTTTAAATTTTGATGTGCCTGTTAGTCAAGTACGTTTATTAGTAACGATATTCTTGGGTGCTGCAATGATAGCAGAGTTTTGCATGCCCATCATATTAATTTATTTAAACATCCAGACTGTCATGCGATTCATGTGGTGGCTAGGTTTTTTTTCTAGCGTAGTTTGTTTTTTTGCAAAAACTTATGAGCAAATATTTATGTGCCGTTTATTGATGGGGTTGAGTGCAGGTGGCTTAATTATTTTAACACGCATCGCCATTGAACAGTCTGAAAAAAACATTGTCAAAGGTTACCATTTTGCTGTTGGTTCAATGCTTGGGTTTCATGCCATGATGGCCATCGTTGCACCAATCATGGCCAGTTATGTGATTTTTTATTTTGGCTGGCAGTCAGTGCAATGGTTATGTGTGTTAGGTTTGCTAGTTATGTATCCAACCTTGTCTCAATGGTCACAACAATTGAAATGTGTTCAATGGCAATGGAAAGATTATAAGCAAGGGCTATCTTTTTTATATCAACAGCCAAAGAAAATTAATGCCATCATATTGGCTGGTTTTATCGGTTCATTGCCGATGTGTGAAGTGATGTTTAGTTCCATTTATTTAACCATGCACCATCATATACCCGTTTGGTTATTGGGCTTGTATTTGAGTGGTATGAAAGGGGTGGATGCATGTGTGCGATTTAAAATGCCTTATGTTCTTAATGATTACAATGCACCACGATTGATTAAGCTTGGAATTGTGTGTTTGATTTTAAGTGTAGGTGTTTTAATGGTTGCATCAAGTTCCAATGGCTTGTTTGCATATTTAATGGGTTGCATGATTTTAAACATCACAGCCAATGCATTATTAATTATTTTTTCAGTCGATGTATTTGTTGAAGTTGCTAAATTTGCACCAATCACTGGGAATGCAGTGTTCGGTTCATTACAATTTGGCTGCTCATTTTTAGCAGCTGCAATTTTAACTTTATTCTTAAAGATGGATTTACTAGGTTTTGTCATATACCTTTGTCTATTTATAAGTTGTCTAATAGTGCTTTTGTTGCCAAGATATCGTGCGCATACCTTAGTGATTCTGTGATTGATTCTGGTGGAGCATCATATGAGGTATGGTTAAACCTGCCAATAGTATAAGGTATGTATTGATAGGATAATGCTTTATTACAGATGGGTCATACAGATATACGACACAGAAAATCATTGTTGTGACAAGCCATAGTATCCCAGCCATGACATCATGATGTTTAACTGAGTGAAGTGCTTTTCGCATGTGTCTAATATGTTTTAGACTATGAAAGCCACAAAAATATAATGCAAAAAAACTTAAAGGTTCTAAACATAGACCTAAAAGTAAAAAAGATCCCCATGTATATAATGTCTCCCATTTTTTTGAGGTTGCTATGTGGTATAAACTTACACTTATGAATAATGGGATGGTTTGAATAATGGCATTAACGAGCTTAAGGGATAGGGTTGGAAAATAAAGCGTTAAGATTTTCTGGGTGACAATGGTATGGGTGTAAAAGCTAATGGCTAGAATACTAAAACCAAGACTCATTTGGAAAAAAATATTTCTTTTAGAGCACCAGTCTTGACCAAAGTGGATGCAAGCAACAAAAAAGAAGATCACAAAGCCAATGTTTGCGAAGTAAAACCAAAAGAGGCTAAATAAAAAAGCCATAAGCATATATTGAAAAAGAAAAACGAGTTGGTTACTTAATGTCTTAAGTGGCAGGGTTACCACAGCATATTGAAAATCATATGCGCCGTGAAAAAGCCCAACTGTTATCAAAAAAAACATTTGAATAATGATGATTTGGCTTGTTTCAAATAAAGGATAAAATAGATTAATGAGAAATAAAGCAAAGAACAAGGGTATCAATTTAGCTTCAAACGCCATGATAAATACTCTTTTTTAGAAGGCCGTTCATCATTGTTCTGGTAGGTAGCGCATGCATTATTTTCAACCAAATATTGATGTTTGGTTGATCCATCATAAACATTGCAAACTCATCACCGTTTAATTTATTGGCTAAAGATAAGAATAAGTTTGAGGCTATTTCTGGCTTTTGTGTTAAAACATTCAAAAATATTTTATCCATGCGATGCATGATGCCTCTATTATAATTAGGCTTGGGAATGTATTTCTTCAAATGATATGATTTAGCAGCGTATTGAGCCCAATTGCGTATGCGTATAAATCCGTATCCTGAACTTGGTCGAAGTGCACCTGCACTTTGGCCTGCATAGATATGTCTTTTGTGGCTGGGTTGTTTAAATGTGTGTGAAGTCATGGGTAAATGACCACGTTCTTCTCGTATAATTGAAAAGTTGTGATTGTCACAGATGCGTTTTAAATCATGCTCTAATAAACCATCAAGATCAATGGTTGCATTCGGTTGATGTAAGACCGTTGATTCAATTAGACAGGTATAAGTATCCTTGGGGAGTAGGTAAGTAAATTGAATTGTTTTTTGAATGGTTTTTATTTGATCCATTAACCCAAATTGTGTTGGGTTAAAAAGAGGTGTGTTTGTTTTTATATAAGCACCACGAAAAGATTGTATCAGTTCAAAATCACGTTTCATCATAGGGGGGCGTGTGTCAATCACCCAATGAGCATCCCAGCAATCAGTGTCGCTATGGACCTGGCATAAGGTCTGGGTAGGATATGTCACCCCAGTAATGGATTGATTAAATAAAAAGGTGATATTTGGATTGGTTGATAAGTGATTCAAACAGTGGTTTAAATATTTTTCCGAATGAATGGATTGATAGGTGAGTTTTTGACTGTTGAGTAACGCTGATTGATTTTTGGTAGATATGTACCATGATTGCCATTCATGCCAAAGGATATGTTGAAAATGATTAGGGTTTTGAGTCCAAAAGCTCCAAGTTTTTTTTGGGATTTCTGATAATGAGGTTGCTTGCTCTAATACTAAGATACGTTTTGTTTGATCTAGTTGATTCAAAGCTTCCAGAAAACTTAAGCCTGTACAACCCGAACCAATCACAATGATGTCAAATGAATTAATCGATGGCATGAGTGAAGGGTAGATGATTAATGTCTAGATGAAGATCTACTTTATGTTGCACCTGATTTGAGCAAGGCTGGTAGCTGTTAAGTAATATCGATGATTTTTTGAATGCATTGGGCTTTATCTTTTTATTTTGGAATGGTTTTTCTGCTGATTCAAGGGTATGTCCAATGGCTTGGTATAATTTTGCAGCTCTAAAAATAGCTGCTTGATATTTCTTAGGTAAATATTGAATGCCTGCAATGCCACTTAGGTAGTATGCTTCAGAAAGTTCAATGATCTGGCTCATGGCTTGGTTAATCTGAATGGTTTGACTGGAGGAGGGGGATAGAATGTCTTTTGGTGATAAATGATTAACCCAATGCGATGGTAAGTAGCATCTACCAAGGGTGGCATCCTCATAAATATCCCTTGCAATGTTAGTCAGCTGCATAGCAATGCTTAGGTCTATTGCATGATGTTGTGCCATTTGCGATTGGACGCCAAGCATATGTGCCATCATGATCCCAACGGTCCCTGCAACTTCATAAGCGTAATTGAGTAGTTCTTTTTTTGAGAGGATTTGTACATCATTAAAATCCTTATTTATGCCATTGATCAGAGACAGTGGCACAGAATTAGGGATGCCATAAGTTTTCATGATAGATTGTATGTGCTGAGAAATAGGATGTGTTTGTTTATCATCTTTAATGTCAGCATAAATATTTAATATTTCTTCCTGATTGTCTTTCCCAGGCTTATCCGCCAAGTCATCTAGATATCGGCAGAAATAATATAGTTTTGCGACTTGTTTCCTAATTTCCGATGGTAACCATAGACTTGCAAAATAGAAGGTAGAGCTATGCAAGCGTAAGTTTTTTTGAAAGTCATTAGCGTTATGCATCAACTAAGTCGCTCTCTTCAACTAATTTTGTCACTATTTTCGCAGACGATAAGACACCAGGTAACCCTGCGCCTGGGTGGGTGCCAGCCCCACAGAGAAAAAGATTATCAAGTCCTTCCGCTTTATTATGAAATCTAAACCAAGCAGACTGTGTAAAGCGAGGTGCGATGGAAAATCCTGCGCCATATTCACTCAAATAATCGTCTTTAAAATCATTAGGTGTTTTATAAAAACAATGGGTAAGGTGTTTGGATAATTCGGGTAAAAGTCTTTGTTCAAGGATTTGAAGGGTATGCTTTTTTAATTCCTCGCCTGTTTGTGACCAATCAATATTACTTAATAAATTAGGCACAGGCACGAGTGCATAAAATCCATCGTGGCCATGAGGTGCCAAGCTAGGGTCAGTTGCTGTAGGTCTATGAAGGTATATTGAAATATCTTTATTTAACTTAAGTTTTGAAAAAATGTCATTCAGTAGTTGTTCGTAAGTTTCGCCAAATAAAATTGTATGATGTTTGACATTAGGGTATTTAATTTTTGTGCCAAAATAGATTACAAATAAACCCATTGAGATGTGAGTATGTTTGGTTTTTAAACGCACAGCTCGATTTTGATTTTTTCTTGGGATGAGAGATCGATATAAATGAAGTGGATCTAGATTGGATACAAAATAATCACCTCGGATATTTGTATGTTCGTTTACAACAATACTTGAGATGTGATGATTTCGAATGTTTAACTTGGTTACAGTTGCGTTTGTTATAGTCTCAATGCCCACACGGTGCATTAAGTTTGTTAACCCTTTGATCAGTCCGCCCATCCCACCTTTAGGAAAGTGAATACCATGTGCACGTTCCAAGTAATGGATAAGACCATAAATGCAGGTTGTATTCATGGGGTTGCCACCAACCAAAAGAGGTTGGATAGAAAACGCACGCCTCAATCGATCATCCTTTAAATGTTGACAGACCCACTGCCAAACACTTCTATGGCAGCCAAGTTTGAGCATGCTTGGTACTTGTTTGATTAAAAATTTAAATTGATGAAATGGTTGGTCTGCTAGTTTAGTAAATCCAACGTCATAAAGTTTCTTTGACTCTTTGAGTAAATTTAAATAGCCATTGACATCATCTGGATTGAAGGCTTTAATCGCTGCAAGTGTATCTTCGACCTCTCCGCCATAATCAAAACTGGATCCATCTTTGAAAATAAATTGATACCAAGGGGATAGGGCATGCATGGTCACATCATCTGACATTTGTTGATCAAATAACGTCCAAAGAGATTCAAATAAATGTGGTGCTGTGATAACCGTAGGACCTGCATCGTGTTGATAGCCATCATGATGATAAACTTGTGCACGACCACCAAGGGCATGACAACGTTCAACTACCGTTACCTCATAACCTTTGGATCGCAACCTTAGCGCACTTGCCATGCCGCCAAGGCCACCACCCATAATTACAATTTTTTTTACCATATAAATACTTTAAAAAAAAACGCATATCTGCCTATGACAAATATGCGTTATAGAATTGATTTTGTTTACTTGCTGTTTGAAGCAGTGTTTGTCGCAGCCGACCATATAACAACACCAAACGCAATCTTGTTCACGAAGTCTGCAAGGTTGTAAATGATATTCAGTACTGAAACACTGCCATCATTTGCGTATCCGTATAAATAACCTAGTGGATAAATTGCCCAGCCAAATGTCACAATCATACGAATGCCA
>JAURNZ010000042.1 GCA_030829925.1 Gammaproteobacteria bacterium
CATGGGCACATACATAGCCCAGGGATACATATCGAAGATGATTTCAAGCGAATTGTACTAGATGAATGGATGGCAGATAGTAATCAAGCAAATAGCATTTCATATTTAGACATTGATCATCGTCTTTTATGTACATTATTTGTGTCTAAAGGTTGATTTTCTTCCGGATCTTCAATATTCAATCCAACTTGATAAGGAGCTTCTGAAAAAATATTAACCATGTCTGAAGAATGTTTTACCCAAGCTTCTATCTTTTCATCAGACAACCAGACATTAGGATCTTCATTATCAAGGCATGCCAAAGCAGCCTCGCAAAATGTTGCAAAAAAAGCTAATGTCGATGGAATGCTGCATAAACTAAAAAGAATGATGTTAATGCCATGGAACCAAATGATGGTTTGTGCAATGGCAGCTAATCCACTACAGGTTACAATAACAATAAGCTGCATGACTTTTAACCAACTTCTTTGCTCAATATGGCTATTAATCTTATCAAGGACACTAATAAACCTTAAATTAACTTTACCTTGTTTCCCAACATATTGATTAAAACATGAAGTAAAATAAAGAGCTCCAGCACATAAAAATGAAATTATAGCCTGTAACCCACTTAAAAATATTTTTATAAAGATGGGCATATGCGAAAGAAATTTAGCAAACACAGTATCTGGGAACAAAGCAATGAGTCTATTCGTTAAATGCCAAGTAGCATACACGTTAAAATTAACTGCTGATAAAGTCACAAAACCTGCAAATATCACACATATGCAAATTCGCCAATCTATAGACCTTTGAGTCAACCATTGAAAAGATGATTTATTTAAAAAACGTCTAAAATTTTGTCGCATACGCCAACGCGAAAATTGTTTTAAAAGCTTTTCTAACATAGGCCCCGTTAGTGCATAAGATGCATATGCTGCAGAACAACAACCAAAAAGGGCTACAACTATTTTGACGAATGTTGATAAATGAAGAATTGGGTAGAACGAAATAAGCGCTGCGACACCTGCTACAGAACCATAAAGGCCTATAAGGTTATTACCTGCAATCATATTGCCTCGTCCACCGAAATATGAAGTATACCTAGCAAAGCCATATAGTTCTGGGTCAGGGTTTAATTTGTGATCAATATTGATGCGTTGATGTTTAAACTTGTTGAACCATAATTGATAAGATTTAGGTTTAGATTGAGTTTCTTCCTCACTAAGCCCTAAGACACCATTATTAAATTCTTTTTCATATTTTTCTATGTGATTAAGCCATGGTTCAAAATTGCAATCTATAATTTTTTTCAATTCTTCGAGAATATTATTTTTTGCACTATCAGACATACCTTCCAAGCAACACCAACCGAACATTGCTAATTTATTTCTGATTTTTTTGATGCTTAAATCATCTAAATTTTTTTCGCTTTGAAGTTGAACAACTTCTAGTTCTACTTTTAGAATCCCAAGACTCCATTGATAAACAAAAGATTTTTTATCTATAAGTTGTATTTTAAAATCTTCACCACCCAAATCTTTCATCGCTCTTTCAAGCATCTTTCCGTACCAACCCTCTAGATCAGATTCATCAAATATTACTGTGGATTTCAGCATATTTCTAAGTTTTTTCACCATATGCCTATGTTGTAATAATAACCACATCGCCTGAACTCTTTTAATATTGTTTTGAGTAACGTTGTCCTTCTTAAAATCAACACTTGCAAAACTTCGATGTAGATCTTTATAAGCTTTATAAAATCTGTGTTCGAAAAAAAAAGTCTTTTTAAAATAAAGTGAGATCTTTTGAAAATAGACACTTGTTAAACAACAGCAAACCATAGATGCAAATAAAAGTGCTACTGGATGGGCAAAGCCAAACCTTGTTAATAAAAACAAGGATGTTCCAGCTTGACTTAATGCAAAAAGAGAAAGAACTAAAAGTGGTACCAGTAAACCTAGCAAGGACCATCGCAATTTTGCATCGGTCAGGTAATGAATCCAAGTTATGTTTTGGTATCTACAAATTTCATTTTTATTAGGCCAAAGATGCTCCAGTTTCATGGCATCCTCCTTGTTTAATACCTTACGGTACCATATTTTAACGTTTTTTGCTAATCTATAGAAATTACTATGAATCGAATCAATAAGTCATCATCATATTTACGCGTCACTGGAAAAATTGCATCTTGGACAATGATTTCTCGGATACTTGGATTTGCAAGAGATCTTCTGTTTGCGAGTTTTTTTGGTGCTAGCGCTACATTTGATGCTTTTTTGGTTGCATATAAAATTCCTAATTATATGCGTCGCTTCTTTTCTGAGGGAGCCTTAACACAAGCATTTATCCCAATTTACACTCAAATATTAAAGTCCGATCCTAAGCGCGCGAAAGTTATCGCAACTCAAACAGCTGTTTTACTAGGTAGCTTCTTAACTATACTAACTATTTTTGTTGTCCTCCAACCTACATGGTTTATAAAATTATTTGCATGGGGACTCGTCCATGACCAAGAGCGTTTCAACTTAGCTTGCCAAATGGTTCAATGGACATTTCCTTTTTTATTATTTATAGCACTCACAACATTATTTTCAGGCGTTATGAATGCACAAGATATTTTTGGCCTTCCTGCTTTTTTACCGACCCTATTAAATATTACATTAATTACAGCCATCTTAATGCCAATTTCTTCCATCTCACCGGGGATTAAAGTTTCTATGGCAGTAACTTTGGCAGGCATTCTACAATTTTTAATTGCGCTTTTCAGAGCTTATCCTTATCTAGGCTATAGCAGGAACTGGGACTTTCACTCACTCAAAAAAATATTTTTTGGGATGACCATCATTTTGGGAGGTGCAATCTTTTCACAAATTAACTCAGTTTTTGATACAATTTTTGCATCATTTCTGCCACGAGGAAGTATTTCATGGCTCTATTATTCCGATCGCTTATGCCACTTGCCTATAGGCGTTATCACTGTATCAATATCAACCTTGCTGCTTCCAAAACTTTCCTCAGCCATCACTAACAAAGACTCATCCATGATACAAAAACAAATCACCTGGGGCATCCAAATTATTTTAGCTGGCATTATCCCATGTGTCACAATGCTTGCTTTATTTGGGAAGCAAATTGTCATCTGCTTATTCTACCACGGTTCTTTCTCTACCAATGATGTACTAATGACCTATCGTGCTTTAATGGCACTTACATTAGGATTGCCAGCATTTATGTTTATTAAACTTTTATACACGCTTTTTTACGCACACAAGTCCATCAAAAAGCCAACGTATGTTTCGTGCATGGGTGCAATTATCTCAATCAGTTTAAACTGTCTTTTAGTACCCATTTATAAACATGTTGGGATCGCATTAACCAACAGTATTTCATGTTGGATACAATGTTCTGTTTTACTATACCTTGCCATGCAAAACCATTGGATAAAAATTAATAAAGCACTGATGCTCAAATGGGTATATTCATTTGTACTGACTTTCTTAATGTTATTTATAATTAAATCGATCGCGCCATCATCGACCTGGTGGCTAGAGCATGCATCTCTGCAACGTTTTGAATTACTTCTTCTGATTAGCACACTTTTTTTAATCTCTTATTTTATGCAAATTAAATGGATTGGTTTAGGTAAAGAATTAAAACTATGAATATATTTCAAACACCTCATCAAAAATTTTCAGGCTGTCATTTACTGATAGGTAATTTTGATGGGGTTCATTTGGGACATCAGAAACTGATTACAGAAGCCAAAAAACAGGCTATTAAGGATAATATCCCACTCGCTTGCCTTATCTTTCGACCTCATCCCAAACAGTTTTTTGGATCATCCCATATCCCTATCCAAACTTTTTATGATCAGTGTTTAACCCTAAAAGCATATGGGATAGATCAACTTTACGTCATCAACTTTAATGAAAAAACTGCTCAGTTATTACCCGAACAATTCATCTCTGATGTTCTTAAACCAATCAAACCTAAAACCATCTATGTTGGCGAAGACTTTCATTTCGGCAAACATAGGGCTGGCAATACCAATTTACTTGCCAAAACATTTCATGTGATTGTATCTAGATTACATACCATACAAGATATGAAAATAAGCAGTTCATACTGTCGAGAACTACTTAATACCGGCGATCTCCCAACATTAGAGAAACATTTAGCACGACCTTTCCATATCAGTGGCATTGTTAGAAAAGGTCAACAATTAGGAAGACAATTAGGCTATCCAACAGCTAACCTTCACGCAGATAGCCACCCCCTTGCAGGCATATATGCAGCAACAACAATATTACCTGATAGACGTTTCATTCCAAGCGCAATAAGCATTGGCTATCGTCCTTTTAAACCGATTGATCACGGCTTATTAGAGTCTTTTTTAATAGATTTTAATGAAAATTTATATGGCAAACGCTTACATGTTGTCTTTCATAAGAAAATTAGAGACCAGCAAACATTCAACGAAAAAGATGCTTTGATCCATCAAATGGATCATGATTTAGAAGAGATCAAAAAATTTTTTAGGGAGAAAAACACATGACAAATTTTCATCTACAAGCCATCATTATTTATTTTAGTTTGATTGGCTTTATTTATCTTTTTTTTAGAGTAAAAAAAACAACTGCCGTTGTAGATACATGCTGGAGCTTAGGACATTGGGTGATAGGCTTATGGCTACTCTCATATAATACTAATCCAACAATATATAATCTTTTAACTTTTGTTGCCCTAAGTCTGTGGGCGTTTAGATTGTCTGGCTATGTCTACTATACCCGTGTCTATAACGCTAAGCATGTTGAACAACGCTATGACGAATTATTAAAAAAACAAGGTCAAAGTTTTCATAAACAGTTTATCAAACAAATCATCCTACAAGTAACCATGATTTATGTTTTAATGATCCCTTTCTATTTTACTTTGTTAGTACCACTACATATTAGTCCATATATTGGTATCGTTTGGGGCATAATCTTTTTATTTGGCTGGTTTAATGAAGCCTATACCGATTGGCAAAGACACCAATTTAGAAAAACAAATTCTGGCATTTTACAAAAAGGTTGGTGGGAACTAAGTCGACACCCAAACTATTTCTTTGAATTAGTGATGTGGTTTTCTTTTGCAGGCATTGCACTCATGCAACCATTGGGTCTAATTGCGCTTATTTCACCCCTGTTACTCTTATTGATCATGCTAAGAATCACAATTCCAGTTACTGAGACGTATGCTTTAAAAAATAATCCCAAAGCGTATAAAAAGTATCAACATTCTACCTCAAAACTGGTACCATTATTTAAAAGGAGTGACTAATATGAATCAATACCTACCTACATTAACGGCTATGGGCATCATGCTAGTTTTAGATGCTATATGGATAACATGCGTAGCGCATCCAGCTTATGCTAATACCGTTGGGCCATTATTAAGAAGTTTTGACCAAAATATCTTTATCATATTAGTTGTGATTGGGGTATACGCGCTTATGGTTGCTGGCCTTATGGTTTTTGTGATCCCAAAAGTACACGGCATGGGAGCCTTACATACAGTCATGTACTCTGGCTTTTTTGGCCTGATTGTCTATGGGGTTTTTGCGATGACAAATTATGCCATTTTAGCACCATGGACTGTTGAATTACTATTGGTTGATACGATATGGGGTTTTGTTTTGTATAGTCTAACCACAGTATCCCTTAAAACAATCTTTCCTGATATTTAAAAAAACATTTGAAAGATAAGTTATTTATGATAATATAGTTCTTTATATATTTTGAGGATAATATGGCCAACACAGCACAAGCACGAAAAAGAGTAAAGCAAGCCAACAAGAGACGCGCATCTAATATGAGCCAGCGCTCTTCAATGCGTACTGCCATCAAGCAATTCATTAAAAACATTGAAACAAATAACGTAGACCAAGCGAAAGCACAAGCCAATGAGATGTTCTCGAAGATCGATAACATGGCAGGCAAAAGGTTAATTCACGCAAATAAAGCGGCCCGTTTAAAGAAACGCTTGAACCTTCAGCTTAAAAAAGCAGTTCAAGCTTAATTAATCAATCTTCTTTTGCTTCCCACCAGGTTTGAAGCGTATCTAACAATATCGGCAACCCATCTTTGGTTATTGCCGATATTTTAAATTTATAGTCATATTTCTTATCAAGGTTTATCTGGTCAACCCAATCTAAATCATTCGGCATTGTATCAATTTTATTGAAAATCAACCAACATGGTTTATCTTTCAAAGCATCACTATACGTAGCTAATTCATTTTCTATAACTTTTATCTGAGACTGCACCTCATCATGATCACCGCTAGATATATCAACAATGTGCAAAAGCAACTCACATCTTGACAGATGTCTTAAGAACTGGAAGCCAAGACCCGCACCCTGAGATGCTAACTCAATAAGGCCTGGTATGTCAGCCACTACAACTGGCTTATCTGCCGTTTGAACCACACCCAACTGAGGCGTTAATGTTGTAAATGGATAATCTGCAACCTTAGGCTTTGCCGCAGAAATACCGCGCAATAAAGATGACTTGCCTGCATTAGGCATTCCTAAAAGGCCCACATTTGCCAATAAACGAAGTTCAAGACGCAAATCATAAAACTCTCCAGGAAATCCTTTCGTGGTCTTTCTAGGCGCTCTATTGGTGCTAGACTTGTAATGCGCATTACCAAATCCAGGATCACCACCTTTGGCAATAATGATTTCCTGCCCCTCTTCCTTCAAGTCTATGACAAGCTCATTGGTTGTTTGCTCAAAGATGAGCGTCCCAATAGGCACCTCAATCACTTCATCCTTCCCTTTGCCACCTGTTAACAAAGAACCCTTACCATGCTGCCCTGATTGCGCTCTTATGATGCTTCTATATCGCAAATCCATTAATGTATGTCTGTTTCCACATGCGCGAACAATGACATGACCACCTCGACCACCATTCCCACCATCTGGGCCACCAAACGGGATAAATTTTTCACGTCTAAAGCTCATACAGCCATTACCACCCTTTCCAGCAACAACTTGTATGGTGACTTCATCTAAAAACTTCATAATCTACCTAAAAAAAAAGGGAGGCTAGGCCTCCCTATAAAAAAAGACTTTTTAAGCTGCTTGCTCTTGAACTGGGTCAATTGCAATTACAACTTGCTTAGAGCCACGGCGTTTATATTTAACAATGCCAGACTTAAGCGCGAATACTGTATAATCTCTACCAACACCTACATATTTACCAGCATGATAAGTGTAACCTCTTTGACGTACAATAATCTCACCAGCCAAGACTAGTTGACCATCTTGTCTTTTAACGCCAAGGTACTTTGGATTTGAATCTCTTCCGTTCTTGGTACTACCACCAGCTTTTTTATGTGCCATTATATACCCTCTATTTTCTCAATTTTAACTTGTGTTAACATTTGGCGATGACCATGTGTTCTAAGATAATTCTTACGTCTTTTAAACTTAATAACGCGAATCTTTTTATCTTTGAACTGTTTCACGACTGTTGCCTTAACAGTTACTTTATCTAGATATGGTGTACCAATCTTAAAATCGCCCTTTTCAGAAAGGCTCACTAATACACGATCGAACTTTACGGTTTTACCTTCTTCAACGTCTAATTTTTCTACGTTATACGTTTTACCAGGTTGAAATTTAAACTGCTTTCCACCTGTTTCAACAATTGCATAAGCACTCATAGTAATTCTCACAAAAACAACATAATAGACTAATTATAGAACAAAATCAACCTAACTAAGCGCTTTTTGTTGCGCAGCACGTATTTTTTCAATCCCTGCTTGTGCTAGATCAAGCATTTGATTAAGTTCATTACGATTAATTGCCTTGTTCTCTGCTGTTCCTTGAACCTCAACCACTTCATCACGATCATTCATAACGAGGTTCAAATCTACATCCATTGAACTATCTTCTTCATAGTCTAAGTCCAGATAAAATGCACCATCTTTATATCCAACAGAAACCGATGAAATAAAACAATTCAAAGGGTCTTTCAGTAAAATTTTATCATATTGAAGCTTTCTAAGCGCCAATACCAATGCAACCATCGCACCATTGATTGCAGCCACTCTTGTACCACCATCTGCTTGCAAAACATCACAATCAACTTGTATGGTTCTTTCACCCAATGCTTTTAGATCAATACTCTGCCTGAGAGACCGGCTAATTAAACGCTGGATTTCTATACTTCTAGCAGCTTGCTTTCCTCGTGCAGATTCTCTATCACTTCTGGTATGCGTTGCTCTTGGTAACATGGCATACTCAGCAGTCAACCATCCTTTCTTTTGGTCTTTTAAAAACTTAGGTACTGATTCTGTAACACTTACATTACATAATACAATGGTACCACCCATTTTAATTAAACAACTGCCTTCACCATATCCGTAAGCAGGAGATTCTATTTCTAACGTCCTTAGCATATCTAAGGAACGGTTATTTAACCTTTTCATGATTCAAACCTTCTATTTTCAATAACATTTGGTGCATTTTCTTCTAACAATTTATCAACTTTCATCGCCATGGGCTGGTAAGACCATGGACGTCTGGGATAAATACGGTCATTGACAACATAACGTTGATCCCATTGATGTGTAGTTAATACACATGATTTTGCGAAATCAGGCACTGAAAACTCTTTCTCTAGTGCTATACACCCACCCAAGAATAAATCTATGTACGATTGTGGAATCAAGTATGAATCATCCACATCAACTGCAGCTTCTTTTGCAACATAAATCCAAATACTTGTATCTGTCTGTAGACTTATGGCATCTGAATATAGCTTAACTGCATTTGATGCAACCTGCTTTCTACAATAACCTGATTCTCTTTTATCTAAAACCGCAATGTCTTTTTCATCTAGCTCAATGATGACTGCATTCATTGACGATGATTCATCCTGATAGACCGCTAACATCGCTGATTTCAAACCATAAAGATTGTAAGTGAAATCAAAAGATCGTCTAAATCCCTTCACCTCAACAGGTTCAAATGCACCATGGTCTTTGATAGAAGTATTAAGTGATTGCTCATTCATAAGACTCCCATAACCAATCAGAAAGCTCTTGCCATGTGACTCAGGACGGCAATCGTCCCCAATCGCATAACTAAAACAAAGTGATAGTGCAACAAGCGTAAAATTAAATAGATTCATTGAACAATGACAGATTAAATGTAGTGACCTGGGATACTACTTACTACATCATCTTTGTTACCTGGCAATTCAGCAATTGAACCAGATACACCAGCTGACATGGATTCATCACCAAATAAGCTCTCACCTGCTGGCTTGATAAAACCAGGCAAGAAAATTAAAGCTACGGAAATGGCCACCATTGCAAAAGGTGTTCCAATTGTAATTTGTGATGGGTTATCTTTATGTTGTTTAAACTTAAAAATCGCTGCAACAAAGAAACAGATCCCAGCAATAAAAGCAGTCCCAACAATTAACATCGCAAAAAACTTATACTGCTCTAAAAGCCCAACTGCCAGTCTTCCCAAACCTAGTTGATTTGAGGCCCATGCGGATGAAGTTCCGCCTAAAAGAATTAATAATTTATACATAGTTTCACCTTATTTTGTTAGCTTATCATTATCTACTGCTTGCTTCAACTAGCATCAGATCATTAACAAGCTTAACAAAATTGGCAGGATGTTCAATGTTTTCTCCATCCATCAACTGTGCTTGCCCCATTAATAACTTCGCCCAATTTGAAAATTGCTCATCGTTTTGCTCATCAGCCATACGCTTCACAATTGGATGTGACATATTAAGCTCTAAAATTGGCTTAGCCTCTGGCACTTCTTGACCTGCTTGAGCTAACATCCGTTTCAAATGACTACTCATTTCATTAGACTCGCTCACCAAGCAGCAAGGTGACTCTGTTAATCTTGATGAAGCTTTAACGCTTTTAACTTGATCTTTTAGCACAGTTTCAACCTGCTTTAAGACTACATCATTTTGCTTATCATCTTTTTCTTTAGTAGCATCATCTTTATCATTCTTAGATGGGGCGTCTAATTCAGCATGAACAACAGATTGCAAATCTATGCCATCATATTGGTTTAATTGACCAATCATCCATTCATCGATACGCTCATCAAGCACAAGTACTTCAATACCTTTTTTATTGAAAATCTCTAGATAAGGACTTTGATTAGCTGCTGCTCTTTGATCACATGTAATATAATAAATTTTGTTTTGATCATCTTGCATATTTGTTTTATATTCTGCAAAACTTACCCATTCATCTTTTAAAGATGTCTTGAACCTTAATAGATCTACGATTGTATCTTTATTTTGGAAGTCTTCTACAACACCCTCTTTGAGTAATGAGCCATATTTTGACCAAAAGTCTTCATATTTTTCTTTATCTTCTTTTGCTAAATCGGTTAACAACCCTAATACCTTTTTAGCAATAGAATTTTTTATTTGATTAACAGTAGCATTTTTTTGCAACATTTCACGAGAAACATTTAGTGATAAATCTTCACTATCCACCATACCTTTAATAAATCTTAAATAAAGCGGTAAAAAGGCATCTTGTTGGTCTAGAATAAATACTCTTTGTACATATAATTTTAAACCATGCGCTATTTCTCTGTTCCACAAATCAAATGGAGGCTCTTTTGGAATAAATACAATACTATTAAAGCTTGTTTTACCTTCTACTCTAAAGTCGCCAGTTAGCATAGGTGGACTTGGGTCATGATGTGACAAATGCTGATAAAATTGATCATATTGATCTTGAGTAATGTCTTTTTTACTTATTGTCCATAGTGCTTTAGCATCGTTTACAACAACTGGTTCTGGTGCTTTTGTTTCTTTAGCTTCTTTTTCATCTTCTGTTGATACTGGTGGCTCGTACATTGTAATCGGAAAAGCTATAAAATTAGAATGCTTTGTGACAATGTTTTTTAAATTCCAATACGTATTAAACTGTGCTTTTTTATCATCTTTTAAAATTAATTTAACAGAAGTGCCTTCTTCAATAGAATCATCTTGTTCAATTTCATACTTATTTTCTGAGGTTTTAGTTTTCCAAACCCATCCTTGAGAATCACCTACTTTTTTAGACTTTACAATGACTTCTTTTGCAACTACAAAAGAGGCATAAAAACCAACACCAAATTGCCCAATTAACTGGCTTTTATCTGTCCCTTCTTTTAATTTAGATAGCAATTCTTTTGTTCCTGAGTGCGCGATCTGACCAAGATTGTTTATAAGATCATCTTGATTCATACCAATACCGTTATCAATGACTTCAATTGAATCATCATCAAATTTAATTTCTATGCCATATTTAGCAGCTTTATTTTGATCTTCTAAAGCAGCATGTCTTCTTTTTTCTAAAGCATCAGAAGCATTTGATAAAAGTTCCCTTAAGAAAATTTCGTCATTGGTATACAGCGCATTTATTACAATATCTCTTACGCTTTCAACATCTGCACTAAAGCTTTTAGTTTTTGCTGTCATTTATTCATCTCCTTTAAACATTTTATATATATGTACACTTTCTAATATTTCAAGTTATATTTTGAAATTAACATGTTTTTTATTTTTATACTATAATGATTTTAAGAAAATATTGAGGGAACATACATGAAACATACTTTTTTAAAAATGATTTTAATTTTTGGTGCATCCATGGTGCTTGCAAATGATACTATGACTTTATCAACCTCTCTTCAAGCTATTGCAAATCTAAATGCTCAAATCGCTGCTATATTTACGGGTGCTGCTTATGTAGCAGGTCTAATGCTCTTTGTTGGTGCTATTTTTAAATTTAGACAACATAGAGAAGCACCGCAGCAGGTCCCGATTGGTCAACCATTAACTTTATTTGGTTTATCAGTATTGGCTGTATTCTTACCAGGATTCCTAGATTTAACCGGTGCATTCTTTAACAATAAATCGGCTGGTGCAGATGGTAATATATCAGCATTACCGGGTAATGATTCTTCTTCTGGTGGCGGCGGTGGCGGATCTTAATTCTAGCACCCACTGATAATCTTTTAACAGCGTCTTTAGTACAAACCAAAAGACGCTGTTATTATATC
>JAURNZ010000043.1 GCA_030829925.1 Gammaproteobacteria bacterium
AAGCTCAACGCAAACTATTTTTCAAGCTAAGAAGCATGCAAAAAAACTGGTTTGACGACGAAGATGCCAAATACGTTGCAGACACACTAAACGTTAAAGTCAAGGATGTCCTTACTATGATATCTAGGCTGTACAGCAAGGACACATCTTTACTTGATGAACAACCAAACCATGAAGAGTTCAACATAGAACACCAAAGCTATACTGTGATTGGCGATACAACATACGCACCAGAAAATAGCCTAGCCCATTCACAAGATGAGCTAGCCATTGTAAAAGCAGCAATTGAAACACTTGACGAAAGAAGTGCTTTAATTATTAAATCAAGATGGCTTGAAGACAAAAAGAAAACGCTATCTGATTTGTCAAAGGATTTAAATATTTCTCTTGAAAGGGTCAGACAAATTGAAGCTGGCGCATTAAATACTTTAAAGCAACATCTAAAAAAGGCTAATTAACGAAATGAAGAAGTTTCCTATCACAACATTGGGCTACGAAGCAATCAAAGCAGAGCTTATCATACTAAAAGAAAAGCGTAGTCAGGTATCTAAAGCCATTGGTGAAGCAAGGGAACATGGTGATCTTAAGGAAAATGCCGAATATCATGCAGCGAAAGATGAGCAAAGACTAAATGAAGAAAGGATTGCTAACTTAGAAACTCAAATTGCTTTAGCAGAAGTTATTGACATCAGCAAACTTAAGGATACAGGTCAGGTAATATTTGGTTGTACTGTAGGCCTGATAGACCTTGATACAGAGGAAAGTTTTGAATTTCAAATCGTAGGCGAATATGAAGCTAATGTATCCAAAGGCAAGCTTTCTATTGCCTCTCCTATTGCTCGGGCACTCTTAAGAAAGGAAGTTGGTGAAACTGTTCTAGTTGAAACACCTAAAGGTCAGATTGAATACGAAATCACTAATATTTCTTTAATAGCAAATTAATTCTCATCCTCCATATTTACCTAATGCTTCACAAGTATGATGCATATTTATTATGCTTCAAGAAAAAATCCCCGTAAAACAAGCAATTTTTTTTCATAAAATACCTCACAAAGATTTATAGTTATTGCTGAAACTAGACATTGCATTAAACTCATTCAAAACATAATTATCACTATACTTTTAAAACATAATTAGTTAAGATTTCAAAAAAATAGGAGAAAAAAATGATTCAATTTCTTAATGCGTTCCTCATAATAATTTCAATATATCCTATCATTCCTTATTTAATAAGTGCCCTTTTAGGCATAGTTATATATTCAGTCGGGCACTCCCTTTTAAATGTAACAACTGCGGTCTTCCAAATGTTCTTTCAGGGGATTGATTACGCGTTGTCAAAATTTGAGCAACACAGCTATAGGTTTGAATCCTATCTGGAAAGCTCTAAATGGCAAGGGTCTCGTTGGTACAAACGCATATTTGCTAATGGAAGTTATTTTATAATAAACATTATAAACACTTTACTTATAGCGAATATAGCATCATTCTTTGCACAAATTAACACCTCATTTAAAAACCTAAGAATAGCAATTAATCCACCATCTATTTTCACACTTATGTACAATGCTGCAAATGGGCTATATCGACTAAAACTAAAAGCAATTGAAATGATTAGTAGTAGAAGCAATCTTGATTCAACAAAAGTACATAGTGAAGTCAAAGATAAAACGCTTCACAAAATGCTTATTACAGCAACAAAATATGAAGATAATACCGAAACAAAACATTGGTACATAATTGCATTTAATTACTTCCTTAAGGGCGATATATTGCAGTTTAACAAAATATTAAAAGATCAATTAGAAACATTTAAAAACAAACTCATGCCCAATAGTGAAAAGCCAACATTGTTCGACATAGTCTTTGGATACTCCGCTTATTATGTGGCAAGTTATATATATGAATTCATCAGACTATCTTTGCTTTTCACCTATTATGATTACAATATCTTTAATATTTTATCTGACTTTTTAAATACGCATATCCCCAAAAGAGATGAGCGCAACAAAACACCTCTTTACAACAAAAACGTGTACAAAATAACCAAGCAGGCTAAAAAGAACTCTCAGTACATGCTGGGCAAAGCAGTGGATACTTTTGTCAAAAGTTTATCTTATGTGATCAAGCCATTAAGAGATAGGAATGAACATATTGGCTATTATTTTTATTCAAAAGCTAAAGAACTTAAGCCTAATTTTTCAGAACTTCTAACAAATCTTAATGTATATACAATTAAAAACTTATTTGTTTTTCTATGTTATGTTGTTTTATCAACATTGAATTTAATTATCGCAGGTATCATAGGCTTTAATCCTGAAAAATTAATTAGTGAAATACCTCCTTATACGCATTCAGAAACCGTAACTTTTTTTCGCACCTGTTTAAATTATGAAATAAATATTGTTTGCGATACAGGAATGGGAATCAGTCTGTTCTATTTGTTTAAACCTGCATTTTCCTTAATTGTTGACCTATTGGTTGAAACAATCAACTTAGGTGTGAGTATTGTATTTAACCCTTTCCAAATCTTATATAATAGATGGATTCAAAAAGAGGACTCTTCTTTGGGAAGCAGAAATATTTCGACTGAATCAACCAAATGTACTGATAATAAAACCAACCCTTTAGAGTCTAAAGAAGTACAAAGCCTACTTTCTGAAGCAAAAAGTGATATAGATGACTCTCCATTTATTGACCTCAATGACAGTGATGGTAGGCGAGTATACATTTGATAAATGTTGCCATCTTAGAGCTGTTTTAATACACTATATAAAAACCTATAGGAGCAACCCACTATGTCACTGATTGAAAATACAATCGATGCTTTGACCTTGCCAGGTAGAGGCATTCTAGCTGCAGATGAAAGCACGCCCACCATTACTAAACGCTTGAATGCAATTAATGTCGAAAGCACCCCAGAAAGTCGCTATGATTACAGACATTTATTACTTTCAACACCTAATTTAAATCAATACATTGGTGGCGTTATCTTATTTGAAGAAAGTTTGACGCAAACAGGTCCTCACGGCAAACTGACGGATCATATGCAATCCATGCAAATAGGTATTAAAGTTGACAAGGGTTTAACAACTCTGCCAAACACTGATCAAGAAAAAATCACAGAAGGGCTTGATGGCCTGGGCGAAAGACTTGAAAACTATAAAAAGGAAGGTGCTCGATTCACAAAATGGCGTTGTGTTTATGACATCAGTTCACACAAGCCATCTTCTCTTGCAATCGACGCAAACGCAGAAGTACTAGCGAGGTATGCTGCCATTGCTCAAGCACATGACTTTGTACCAATTGTAGAACCAGAAGTGATTCATGATGGCACACATTCAATAGATGAGTGTTACCACGCATCCAGTGCTGCTTTAGAAGCCGTTTTTAATGCGCTTAAGAGACACAGAGTAGACTTAGAGTACATGATCCTCAAACCAAACATGATCGCACCAGGAAAACAGTCGAATGACACTATAAACCCTGAAGAAGTAGCTCACTACACCTTAAATGCATTCATGCGTCATGTACCAGCAGCAGTACCTTCAATCAATTTCTTATCTGGTGGCATTCCAGCTGACATCGCTTATCAATGTTTACAAGAAATGAATAACATTGGTGATCTATTACCATGGCGCTTAAGCTACTCATTCGCAAGAGCACTTCAAGAGCCTTGTATGGAAGCTTGGTTAGGTAAAGAGGAAAATAAAACTTCTGCTCAGGCAAAGCTATTAGAATATGCACAAAAAAATAGTGAATGTTTAGCAGACTTTCAAAAGTAATTAAATTTTA
>JAURNZ010000044.1 GCA_030829925.1 Gammaproteobacteria bacterium
TGTGGTGCATTTTATGAACCAACAGAATTAATAAACCCTGTATCTGTTTTATCTGATACAACACCTGTTATTAAAACATCCACTCACTTCTTCTTTGACCTAAAAAAACAACAAGACCATATTACTAAATGGCTTAAAAATGCTGATATTCAGCAGCAGGCAGTCAATAAATTAATGGAATGGCTAAAAGAGCCTTTACAAGACTGGGATATATCCAGAGACGCACCATATTATGGTTTCAAGATCCCAGGGCACGAAGACAAGTATTTTTATGTTTGGCTTGATGCTCCCATTGGTTACATGGCAGCCTTAAAAGCTTTCTGTGACAAAAACCCAAGCTATGACTTTGAGTCATTGTGGTGGAATGAAAAAGCGCCAATTTATCATTTTATCGGAAAGGATATTTTATACTTTCATGCTATTTTTTGGCCTGCTGTATTAAATGCTGCCAAACTTCCTACACCAACAGGAATCTTCACACATGGCTTTTTAACCATTAACAAAGTTAAGATGTCAAAATCAAGAGGGACGTTTATAACTGCAAAGTCTTATCTTGAAAAATATCCTAGTGATGCTCTAAGATATTACTTTGCTTCCAAATTAACAAATACCATTCAAGACATTGATATTGACTGGGATGATTTTGTTAGCAAAATTAATTCTGACTTAGTTGGTAAAATAGTTAATATTGGTAGTCGGTGCGCTAAAATTATTGAGAAAAATTTCCAATATAACATTATCACTGAAATAACCTGCACTGAAGCAAATACCTTATTGAATACAATCGTAAAAAAAGGCGATGAAATTAAATTAGCTTTTCAAGAGAGACAGTTTTCAAATGCAATTAAGTTAATTTCAAAATGTGCTGACTTATGCAATCAATACATCGATGAAAAAAAACCATGGAAGATGGTTAAAGACGATACAACCATAAACGAGGCTCATATCTGCGTGTCCAGCGCATTCCACGCCTTTAGCCAGCTAATGTCATACCTTTCATCAGTAACGCCCGAAATGGCGTCCAAATACGCCGAATTCATCAATTCAGACTTAAAATGGAATATGCCCTACCTAAAACAACTTCCAGGAAGTTTTCCAAGATTATTTGAAAGACTTGAAGCAAACAAATTTAATTAATCTATCCATGACAACTATTTCTCCCGAAGATATAAATAAGCTTTTACCTCAAACACAATGCAGACTATGCACATACAATGGCTGCTTACCTTATGCTGAAGCAATTGCCAACCAAGGCGAACAAACACACTTATGCCAACCTGGCGGCATTGAAGTATACACTAAAATTCAAGCAACCATTCACAAGCCAAAATCGAATATAGCAATTGAACATATTAAAACATACGATTCAAAACCACATATCGTAAGCATCAATCTTGATGAGTGTATAGGGTGTACAAAATGCCTTCCAGCCTGCCCAGTTGACGCCATATCTGGCGCACCTAAAGCAACGCACCACATCATCGAGCATGCTTGCACAGGGTGTGACCTGTGCATTCCTACTTGCCCAGTTGACTGTATAACAATTAAACCCTCAAACCAACTACCCGAAAGAAATTTCTTGTTAACACAATATCAAAAAAAAGAAGCACGAGAAGCTGATAAGATTGCTCAAAAAAAAGAGAAATTAGATACCGTAATAAATAAGCTTTCGAACAACTCTAATGATATTATTGCACAAGCACTTGAACGAGCCAGGAAGAAAAGACTCCAACATGAATAAATCCAACCGGCTAGAACTGTATAATATTCTTTCTAAATCTAACCCTCATCCAAAAACAGAACTAAATTTTGATAATAACTTTCAACTACTCATTGCTGTCTTATTATCTGCACAAGCTACAGACATAAGCGTGAATAAAGCAACAGCCATTCTTTTTAAAAAAGTTATAACACCTCAAGACCTTGTGAATCTAGGGGAGGGTGATTTAAAAGAACATATCAAACAAATTGGATTGTTTAATTCAAAAGCAAAAAACGCTATCCTTACAGCACACATTATAATTGATAAACACAAAGGTATGGTACCTAACAACAGAGATCTTTTAGAGGCCCTGCCGGGAGTTGGTCGAAAAACAGCCAATGTTGTATTGAACGAAGGGTTCGGCATCCCGACAATTGCTGTTGACACGCATGTATTTAGAGTATCCAATCGAACCGGGCTTGCCAGAGGGAAAACCCCAATAGATGTTGAGCTTAAGCTTATCAAAAACACTCCGAAAACTTATATGCAAGGTGCGCATCATTGGCTTATTTTACATGGAAGGTATATATGCAAGGCACGAAAACCTCTTTGTGAAAATTGCCCAATTACAAACGTGTGTGACTATTTTAAAAAAACAACTAAGTAAGCTCACACGAACTTGAAACCAACTCATGCCATGATGGCTTTCTAATATTAGTAATAATTAATTGAGCATTTAGAGCCAAATACTGCTCTATCAAATCAACCTGATTACTGCTATCTAGCTCAGCACCAATATCATCTATTAAGAAAACAACTTTTTTTTCATTTAGCTCATACAAGTACTGAGCCTGCGCTAATCTTAAAGCATAATGTAATAATTTTTGCTGCCCCTCTGATGCACCATCTTTAGCAACAATACCATTAATCAAAATATCTATTTTACCTCTATGTGGCCCCATGGTTGTATAACCAATTCTAAAATCATTATGTGCTGAGTCTCTTAACGCATCTGCATAATGCCCATTCCACCCATGAGAAATTTTCAAAGAGGGCTTCATATGCCCAACTGCTAAAATGCTTGTCGCCTTGCTAAAAAAGTCTTTAAGCGACTGCATATAGTCTGCTCTCATTTCTTTTGTTTTCTCAGCGCCATCAATTAACACATCGTCCCATTGAGCAATCTCAGACATTGGCCTGCGCAACTTAATTGCAGCATTTCTTTGCTTCAATGCTCTTTGATAAATGTTCCACGTGGAACCAAAATCAGGAGAGCTATGATACACACCCCAATCCAATAATTGTCGACGATAAACTGACTGTTTATTAAACGCCCTATGTGAAGATGCATCAATAAACAAACAAGGCGGGAACAGCTTAACCAAATCGCCTGCAGATTTAGATTTTTTGTTAATATGATACCTTACATCCCCAGAAAGGCTTTTGGACCAACCAAACGAATCAGAGCCGGACTTAAGAAACAAGGCAGCCTCAACAGAATCATGCGAAACCAAAGTTGACAATGAGGCTGACCTAAAAGAACGCCCATAGGCAAAAACATATAAGGCCTCAAGCAATGAAGTTTTTCCAACACCGTTTGCGCCACTAATTAAATTCAAACCAGAACAAAATTCAAAACGACTAGATTTAAAGTTGCGAAACCCAGTGAGTGAAATTTGATCGATACTGCTCAAAGCGTAAGCGGCATTACAATATGAGTCACAGCGTCACCAGAGGAAGGTCGCAAAGTAACCGCTTTATGACCAGCAGAGGCCTCAAAGACTAACGCATCTGAATCAATGTTATTCAAAACATCCATTACATATACAATATTAAATGAAATAGACAAATCCTCTACAGATGAAGAGATCTGAACTTCTTCCTTAATATTTTCATGCTGAGCATTCTCAGACTCGATAACTAAATTGTCAGCTGCAAAATGAAAGGAAGCAGCCTTAAAGCGATCATGAGAAAGAATGGACGCCCGAACCAAAGCAGACTTAAGATCCTGAACAACCAATGATATAGAATGAGCTTGAACACCAGGCAGGAGCCGAGTGTAGTCAGGATAATCACCCTGAATTAGGCCTGTAACCAACTGACCTTCATCACTTGTAAAACGAACCTTGCTTTTTGCAAGCTCAATCAGCACGGAAGACTCACCACCATCTAGCAACTTAACAAGCTCAACAATCGCTTTTCTTGGTATAATCTTCTTTAATGCAACACCTGCATCACACTCAAGCTCAGCCATACTTAAGCGATGCCCATCTGTAGCAACAAACCTTAACTGACCCTGCTGAAAATCAAACAACATGCCATTAAGAAATTGCCTAACATCGTGCACAGCCATTGCAAAACTAGTTTGCTGTAATGCAGATAGTACGGCATCTTGCTTCAATGCAACCTTAGCCTCTGCATCAGCAAAAGAAATTAATGGAAACTGATCAACGGCCATTGTCATAAGCTTAAACTTACTTTTGCCAGCCTTGATCAACAACCAATGCTCATCCAATTCAAAGCTTAATGGTTGATCTTGTGACAAAGATTTACAAATATCAAATAATTTTTTTCCGGGAACAGCTAAATTAATAGCCTCAGGAAAGTCAAAATCATTGTCATGTATCTCTGCAGACATTTCAATATCTGAATCAGAAGCAGTCAGCAAAACAACTCCACCATGAATCTTAATCTTCACACAAGACAATATTTGCATCACTTGAGCATTCTCAATCACACCAGAAACCTTTTTAAGGCCAGTTAACAACTTACGACAAACAATGCTAAATTTTATTTTTTCACTAACGATACTCATGGCCAACTCCTTACTGGGTTAATTGTCTTTTAATAATTTGATAATCTTCAGAAAAATCAGAATTTTCTTGAAGTAATTTCTTTACCTGTCGATGCGCATGAATCACGGTAGTATGGTCTCTACCTCCGAATTGCTCACCTATTTCAAGCAAACTTTTTGTAGACATTTCCTTTGCTAAAAACATTGCCAACTGCCTCGGACGAGCAACATGACGGTGTCTTCGACTGGACTTTAAATCATTTACCTTAATATTAAAATGATTTGCAACAGCTTTTTGTATATTTTCAATCGATACTAGCCTTTGCTGTATAGACAATAAATCCCTCAATGCTTGCTTAGCGAATGAAAGATTAATTTCCGCCTCCAAAAATTGAGCATTTGCCATAACTTTTCTTAGCGCACCCTCAAGCTCTCTAACATTTGACTGAACATTGCTTGCAATAAAAAATGCCACATCTTCAGGCAAGTCCAGCTGACTGAACGCAGCCTTTGCTTTTAAAATTGCAACACGTGTCTCTAAGTCTGGCGGATCAATACTCACAGTAAGACCACTACTAAAACGAGTGCGCAAACGCTCCTCGAAACCCTCTAATTCTTGTGGATACTTATCACTCGTTAAAATAACTTGTTTGCCAGACTCTGTCAGCGCATTAAATGCATGAAAAAATTCTTCTTGTGTTCGCCCCTTTTTGGCAAAGAACTGAACATCATCGATAAGCAACGCATCTGCATGCCTGTAACGAGCCTTAAAAGCGTCCATTTCATTCTTCTGTAAAGCCTTTACCATATCGGTAACAAAACGCTCAGACGGCACATACAAAACATTAGGATGGGCATCTTTAATGGCATGCCCAGCAGCTTGCATTAAGTGGGTCTTCCCCAAACCAGAATCACCAATGATAAATAATGGATTATAAGCACCGCCGGGATTCTGAGCAACCTGCCTGACGGCAGCAAAAGCAAGTTCGTTTGATTTACCAAGGACAAATTGATCAATAGTATAGTTTGGCGTCATAGGGTAGCTTGATGTATCAAATGTTTTTTCAGCTACAGATTGTGAATTAACCACTTGCTGGGATGGAGCAGCAGAAGCTGAACGCAGCTCAACAGGGGCGCCTGTTGTTATTTTCAATCGATATTGCCCAGCCGCAACATCATCGAGGATTTTTTGAATACTAGCCAGAAAACCATCTACAACCGCCTGCTTAACAAAATCATTTGGCGCATATAAAATAAGCTCATCACCACGGTCTACAGCTTGTAACGGCCTAATCCACTGAAGATATGACTGCTCATCAACTTCAGCTTTTAAAACATCCAAACATTTTTGCCAACTTGTTACTTTATTCATAATAAAAATTCTAATTTAACATATTCTTACGATACTTTACTAGGCGTTCTCTAACAACCACTGCTCCAGTATCAGCTTTGCACTTTCAGCATCAACCATTGACTTACTTACTTTTTTCGTCTTAATAGCGCCATGCAAGTTAGCTTTTGCCTCAACTGTGGACCAGCGCTCATCAACACACTCAACTGGCAAACCAAACCTAGAACTGAACGCATGAGCAAATAAACTTACTTTTTCTGTCAAAGGCTGTGTTGTACCATCTGCATTCAACGGCAAGCCAACAATCACTTTCTCTGGCTGCCAGCGCTCAATGATCTCTTGCAATTTAGACATCAACTCTTCGCCCCTATACTCAAATCCACACAATGGCTTAGCTGACTTTGAAACTGTATCACCTACACTAATGCCAATATGCTTTAGACCATAATCTATGCCAATTAACAGCACTATGCTTCAGCCTGCTCACACGAAACATATGCTGGATTGCCAACGCCAATATGGGTTGCAACCATATGATACCGATCAGAAATACGCGCTGCAAACAATTCACGCAAATCCTGTCGACTCATCAACCAATAACCTGCCTTTAACTCTTTAGCAAAGCTTTCATGCGTCCAAGATGTATATCCAAGAAATACTTGATGAAAAGCAGGCCCACGGCCTTTAGCAATGTCTAACAGCATTTCCTTGGAAAAAGAAACATCAAACTCTCGCCCTAAATCATCACTGTGCAGAATAATCCCGCGATCAATTGCACTTAACCCACCATTTAAAATTGGATCATCATTAATAACACTTGACTTATCTAGTGTTGACAAGCGATTAATTAGCTCCTGCATTGAGCACTGCATACGCTTATTAATAGCCACACCCTGCACACCATCTTCGCTATAATCATACACATACATAACAGCATTGCTGTAAAACGGATGATCCTGCAACATTGGAGTCGCCATTAAAAGACAACCTGATAATTGATTTGAATAAACTAACATCTAAACAAAGTATAACCGAGTACACAGAGACGAAGCAATCTTTGCAATGATTGAATTTCGATATATAATGACATCATGTTAAAAGAAATTTTCTATAGTGTAATAAATTGGCGCGAAAGCATCGTTACACAAAGCAGCAATCGCAAAATAAAACAATACCCAAGCACTTTCATGCATGACTATGAGCGCAAACAATCAGCTAAACTTATGCGCGTTAATCACATCGGAGAAGTTTGCGCACAAGCCTTGTACACAGGCCAGCTATTAATGGCCAGAGAAAATGATTTAAAAAAAACATTATTGCATGCCAAATCCGAAGAAATTGACCACCTTGTTTGGTGCTATGGCGCACTAAATAGGCTGCACTCCAACCCAAGTATAATTATCCCAACATGGTTTTCAGGAGCTCTTATGTTAAGCCTTATATTCAGCATTACAGGCGATGAATATAATGCTTTATTTTTAGAAGAAACAGAACTCCAAGTTGCACGACATTTAGAAAAACATCTTCAACTCATGCCATGGAGCGATACAATATCTTTAGAAATTTTAAACACGATGCTTGAAGAAGAAATTGAACATGCCAAAAATGCAAAATCGTTTACAGACAAAGAAATGCACCACTCATTAAAAATGTTTATGCGGCTTAATGCAAAAGTTATGACTTCTTTAGGCCAATATATCTAAACTGAATCAGAAAAACTCAGCCTTAACATATCCCATTTGGCTTGCTCTTGCTTGTGAATTTTTAATTCTTGCGGGCCAAGCTTAGACAACCTTGGCAAAATTGAATTCACTGGATCAATCGGCGTATTGTGCTTTCTAATTTCATAATGAACATGTGGCCCAGTAGAAACACCCGTTGAACCAACATACCCAATAAGATCACCTGCATGAACATAACTACCAACTTTAATATTTTTTGCAAAATGGTGCATATGGGCATACAAAGTCTTATAATCACCATCGTGCTGCACAATGATTGTATTACCATAGCCACCCTTAACACCAGCATAAGTAACTTTTCCTGGTGCAGTAACCTTAATTCTTGTCTTCATTTTAGCAGCCAAGTCAACGCCATGGTGCGGCTTCACAATTCCGTATACCGGGTGCTTACGCCCCTTTGAGAAAGGCGAGCTGATGTGGGAAAAATGGACTGGGTACTTAATAAATGAAATCGTTGCTGAACGACCGCTTTCATCATAGAAATTTTTACTTTTCCCACTATATCGTGTTAAATGGATTTTCTGCTTGGTACCTGTATACAACACATCTACTACATGCCCAAGCATCTCAACACCATGATCCATACGCTTGCGCTCAAATAAAAACTCTACTCGATCACCTTTGCGAACAAGCTTCCCATCTTGCAACACCGACCTCAGTGCTGTATTGATCTCATTTAGCAGTTGAGCATCATATCCTTTTTTACGCCCATCTTGAAATATACTCGTTTTAATATTAATTTCACCATAATCAATTGACTTTGTGACGTCTAGCGCCTTTTTTTCAACGGAAAGTTGATCACCAAGCCTAACAACAGATATTAAGCTTTTGCCAGCTACTATATGACATGATTTAAATTTTTTGTTTGATTTATAACAAACAATAGGCTGGGAAGTTTGAACATCTGTCAATAATCTTTGCTTCGACTTTGGCAACTTCCATAAACTTTGCGCCAACGACTTTGAAGCACCATGCCTCTGCAAAAAACCAACGACTGTTTCTTTAGGCTTAAGAAAATCAGCTCCTGTAGGTGGAGCTGGTGCAATATACCCTTGCACAGGGGCATCACTAAGCTTTACATTATTGGATGCAATTTTTGCAGTTGCAACAGAAAGCCATAATACGGTTAACACCGAAATTAATAATAATTTTATAAAATCCTTCATAGCCAACAGAAATAATTAATTAAATAACACCAAACTAGCATAACATTAAAATTCTCTAAGTCCAGAAGATCATCACAGTTAGTAGCTTTTTTTTTAATGACATGCTAATATTTAATCGATGATTAAAGATCTAACCATAAAAAAATCCCAGCTTTTTCCTCAAGCTATTCCTCTGGGCTCTATTGAGGCATACATAAAATATGTTAATGGCATACAAATGCTTAGCATTGAAGAAGAAAAGATTTTGGTTGAGCAAATGACAGCTGGAGATATCTCTGCAGCAAAATCATTGGTAATGTCTCATCTTCGCTTTGTTGTACATGTTGCCAAAAGATATTCAGGTTACAATCTAGGCTTGTCGGACCTCATTCAAGAAGGCAATGTTGGGCTTCTTGAGGCTATCAAACGCTTTGACCCAAAAGCAAATGTTAGATTAGCCACTTATGCTATATACTGGATAAAATCAAAAATAAATGACTTTGTAATTGAAAATTGCAAAATGGTCAAAA
>JAURNZ010000045.1 GCA_030829925.1 Gammaproteobacteria bacterium
AGTGAACTGGGTTGGCGAGAATTTTCATACTATTTATTGCATCACTTCCCAAAAATAATCAAAGAAAACTTAAACCCAAACTTTGATCATTTTCCATGGCATGAAGATGATGCATTATTAAAAGCTTGGCAACAAGGTCAAACTGGCTACCCCATTGTAGATGCAGCCATGCGTCAATTATACGCAACAGGCTACATGCATAATCGCCTACGAATGGTTGTTGGGTCTTTTCTTGTTAAAAATTTAACACTTCATTGGCACCATGGACAAGATTGGTTTTGGGACTGTTTGTTTGATGCAGACATCGCAAACAATAGTGCTGGCTGGCAATGGATTGCGGGCTGTGGTGCAGATGCCGCACCCTACTTCCGAATATTCAACCCTATATTACAAGCACAAAAGTTTGATAAAGATGGTGCGTTCATTCATCAGTGGGTACCAGAACTGGCAAAGCTACCTGCGCCACATTGTTTTCAACCGTGGCTTGCACCCAAGGATATTTTAGATCAGGCTAATGTAAAACTTGGTGAAAATTACCCTAATCCAATCATAGATTTAACCTCTTCTAGAGACAGAGCACTCAATGCTTATTCACACTTAAAATCTAAAAAAAGTTAAAATTTGCCAATTTTAGAAATCCAATCTATGCTAATGCTATGGATCCAGTCACCAACATCATTAGATTACTAACCTACGCAGGATTAATACCTCTAGTTTTATTAAACATCTTGTCTTTATATATACCAGGGCCATGGTCACAATGGATGGTTTATTATGGTGCGGTTATTCTGTCTTTTATTGCAGGTATGCAGTGGGGCATTAGTATTGAACTTGAGCGATCACTTTGGGTACTTATTTTTAGCATTAGTTGTTCTTTGTTAGCATGGGCTAGCCTTTTATTACCATATATAACCTATACTTTTATCTGCCAGCTAATTGGCTTTTTTTTCTTATATCTAATCGATGTCAAACTCATACCAGAAGATGCCTACCCAGTGCAGTATCTGATCACTCGTAAACGCGCAACACTAATTTTTGTACTCATGCTAGTGCTTCAACTTTACATTCAATCCATAAAATAAAACGAAATATAAAAACTCTTCTATAATAGAACTATTGTAGAAAGGATATTTATGAGTGATTTAAAAAACAAAGTCATCGCCATTACAGGAAGTTCTAGAGGCATAGGCCTTGCAACTGCCTTAAGAGCGGCTAAAGATGGTGCAACGCTTATTATTATGGGCAAAAGTGATCAACCCCACCCCAAATTAGAAGGGACTATTTATACGGCTGCAAAAGCAGTTGAGGCTGCAGGTGGTCAAGCACTACCCATTAAAATTGATATTCGTGATGAAGACAATATAATTGATGCATTTAATACCATTGAAAAAAATTTTGGAAAACTTGATGTTCTTATTAATAATGCCAGTGCAATCAATACGCTCAATATTGAACAACTGACATCAAAGCAGTATGACTTAATGCACCAAATCAATGGGCGCGGTAGTTTTTTGTGTGCTAAATATGCAATTCCTTTACTTAAACAAGCTAAACACCCTCATATACTTAATGATTCCCCACCTTTAGCATTAATTGACCAGTATTTTGGAAATATGGGCTCAGGTTACGTTGGTGCAAAAATATTAATGAGCATTTGGACTAAAACATTATCTAAAGAACTCAAACCTTATGGCATTGCTGTCAACTCAATCTGGCCAACAACTGCTATCTCAACAGCAGCCATAAAAAACTTAATGCCTGGGCTACTTAAAGGCTCGAGAAAACCAGAAATTGTAGCAGATGCAACTTATCACATCATTACTCAAAATGATGAATTTAAAACTGGACAGTTTTTCATTGATGAGTCGGTATTAAGCGAACATGGGGTAGATGATTTTTCCATCTATACAACTGAGCTTTAAAAAGGAACCATTATGACTAAAAAAAAATGTCAACCTTGTGAAGGCTTAGAAAAGCCATTAAATGAAAAAAAGGTTTTAAAATTACTCGAATCCCTTAATGATGAATGGCATTATGACCATAAATTCAAAACCATTTATAGAAAATTTAATTTCAAAAACTACTATGACACCATGGCATTTGTTAATGCCATTGCATGGATATCACATACCCAAGATCACCACCCTGACCTGATTGTAAGCTACAATCGTTGTCAAGTTTGTTATACAACACATGCCATCAATGGTTTGAGTGAAAACGATTTCATATGTGCAAAAAAAATTGATGAATTGGTTAATTGATTAATTGATTCAGCATTGTCTTTTTAAACATATCATATTAGAGTAAGTTTAATATTTTTTTAATTTTTTTAATTTAAACTAATTATATTAAGAGTACTTGAGATATGAATTATGTTCGTTTACCCATCGCTTTAATTGCATTAATTCCATTGATGCTTGCATTACCTTTTGGCATGGACATATATGTGCCTGCTGTCCCTAAAATCACTCAATTCTTTCATACATCTGATGCAATTATGCAGTCAACACTCAACTTATTCATGGTCACAAGTGGTTTAATTCAATTAATCATTGGCCCATTATCAGATACCTTTGGTCGCTTAAAAACCACATTGGTATGTGCTTTCTTATTTACCTGTGGTTGTTTGATATGTGCATACGCCCCTGTCATATCAATGTTAATTATTGGCAGAGTTATTCAAGCCATGGGTGCCAGTGGCTTATTAATGTTAGGCAATGCCATTGTAAGAGATCTCTACTGTGATACTGAGCTTGCAATCGCTTATTGTTATTTGAATGGTGTGATTTCATTCTCTCCTTTATTTGCTCCCTTTATTGGTTCTTTTATAGATGTCTATTATGGTTGGGAATCAACATTTTTATGCTTATTATTTATCCCAGCACTTACATTGCTTTTATATTGGCCACTACTCGGAGAAACATTGCCAAAAGCCAAAAGAGCCGCATGGAATCATAATTTATTCAAACAATATCTTGGCATCATTCAAACGCCAACTTTTGTACCTTATGCCATTGCCTCCGCTATAGGAATGAGTTATGCCTTTATTTTTTGTACTACATCCCCGGTTTTACTCATAAAAGTTTTACATGTGCCTGAAATTCAATATGGCTACTATTTTTGTTTTATGGGTGTTTCGTTTTTAATGGGAAGTTTAATGAGTGCGAACCTAGTCAAATATTTAGGTATATACCATTCTGTTAGGACTGGGTTCATCATCAGCTTGATTGGTGGTATTTGGATGCTTATTTGGCATTTATACACTGGGTTAACTGTAAATAATTTCGTATGGCCTATGTTAGTTATTGGAACGGGTGGCATTTTCACCATGGGTGCTGCAACTGCAGGTGCCATGTTACCCTTTTCGAATCAAACAGGTCTAGCATCCGCATTGGGTGGCAGTTTTAGGTTTATTTTTGCAGGGATTATTGGTCTCTTGATTGCTAATCATATTCATACTTCATTACCATTGGCTATTCCAGCCATTTTATTCAGTATATTTGGTTTAATTCTATTTGAAACAAATGCACAAACTTTAAAAACTACTTGCTGAATATGTATAAACACTCATGATGGTATATAATTATAATATATAGAGGTATATTAATGAAAATAGTGTCAGAGACCGATCAATTACATGCCATTATTGTTGGTAGTTCAGGTGGTATAGGAAAAGCATTGTGTGAGTATTTACTTCAACTTTCAAATGTGAACAAAGTCACTGGTTTATCTAGATCACCAACAGACATAAATCATGAAAAATTCATATCACATCATATTGATATCACGAATGAAGAAAGTATTATAGAATCTATCGCATCTGTTGAAGAAGCGCAATTGATTATCATCGCAACAGGGGTTCTTCACGATGATGAAATGATGCCCGAAAAAAGCTTAGGAAATTTAAGCGCAGCAAATTTACATCGTGCATTTGATGTGAATACCATTGGACCCGCATTATTAATAAAACATTTATCTAAAAAAATGTCTCCTCAACAACCAAGCTTTTTGGTTGCCTTATCTGCGAAAGTAGGAAGTATTAGTGATAATCTTCTTGGCGGATGGTACGGCTATAGATCTTCTAAAGCTGCATTAAATATGATTATTAAAACAGCCAGTATTGAAATTCAGCGTTTTCACCCAACTCACACTGTCATTGCATTTCATCCTGGCACTGTAACTACTAATCTTTCAAACCCATTTACAACCAACTATCCCAAAGAAAAGCTGATTGACCCTGACGGTGCTGCTGAACGGTTGCTAAATACACTTGATATGCTTGGGCCTGCTAATAATGGTCAGCTAATCAATTGGGATGGGACTCGAATTTCCTTTTAAAACTTGATGATGACAGGCTCAGTTGCTTCTGATTGCCAGACAGCATGCTTCTCCATAACACGCATGAATTCGTCTGATTGACTGATGGCTTTAACCCAATTTGTCACATTGGGAATATCAGCATGCGTCCATCCATCATCAATGATCCATAATTGTCGTATCAGTGGGAAAAGTGCTATCTCTACCCATGGATTCATATCCTTTTGTTGAGTCTCAAGCCAGCCATCTAGAGATGTCAAAAAATCATTCACTAATTTTAAATTATCA
>JAURNZ010000046.1 GCA_030829925.1 Gammaproteobacteria bacterium
ACTAATTCAGCATAGATCTGTGCGCCTCTTTTTTTTGCATGCTCAAGCTCTTCTAAAACCAATATTCCGCCGCCACCGGTGATCACAAATCCATCCCTATCTACATCAAATGGACGAGAAGCCAAGGTTGGAAATTCATTGTACTTGGTTGATAAAGCACCCATGGCATCAAATAAAACACTGATGGACCAGTGAAGCTCTTCACTCCCACCTGCAAACATGATGTCTTGTTTACCAAACTGAATTTGCTCATAAGCATTACCAATGCAATGTGCGCTGGTTGCACAGGCAGAGCTAATCGAATAAGTCGTGCCTTTAATCTTAAAATTTGTAGCTAGACATGCTGAAGTTGTACTAGTCATTGTTTTTGGCACACGGTAAGGACCCACACGCTTAACACCAGATGCCTCTAGAATTTGTGCTGTCTCAATCATTTCGAAATTAGACACCCCACCTGAGCCCACAATTAAGCCTGTACGTTCATTAGAAACCATCGTTTCAGTTAAGCCTGAATCTTGAATGGCTTCTACCATGGCTTGGTGGCCCAGTGCTGCACAATCACCCATAAACCTTGCTTGTTTGCGATCAATGTCCTTTTTAGGATCAATGTTTAGTGTACCTTCTACTTGTGAGCGTAAACCTTTCTCAATCGCTTGTTCAGATTTTTCGATACCAGAATGGGCTGATTGTAACGATGCTAACACTTCGTATTTATCATTACCTAAACTACAATTAATACCTAGTCCTGTAATCACAACTCGCTTGGTCATATCGCTTCAATCTCCTAAATAATTTAAATTCCGGTAAATAAGCCTACTTTTAATTTTTTAGCCACATAAATGGTTTCGCCATCACATTGCATGTTTCCATCGGCAACAATTAATTTAGTATTTTTAACAAAAACTTGCCTTACATCAACCTGATAAGTAAGTTTTTTATTATGCGGCATTACTTGTCCAGTAAACTTTACTTCACCACAGCCAAGCGCCCTACCACGGCCCTCATTGCCTAACCATGCCAAATGGAAACCAGCTAATTGCCAAAGGGCATCTAACCCAAGACAACCAGGCATGACTGGGTCTTCTTTAAAATGACACTCAAAAAACCATAAGTCAGGTTTAATGTCTAATTCAGCGATGATTTGACCTTTGTCATACTGCCCACCAGTATCACTGATGTGCGTAATGCGATCAAACATAAGCATAGGGGGATAAGGTAGCCTTGCATTGCCATCACCAAATAATTGTCCTTCGCCACACGCTAAAAGTTCTTCATAACTATAAGTATTTTTTTGTTTAATCACCAGTATCTCCTTAAGAATTAATAGTAACCAAATTTAAAACTTAATGGAATCTTTTTATAAAACCAATACATCACAACACTTTAAATTTAACAATATAAACAATCATCCATTGAGAGAGTTAATTTAAACTACGAAACCTTCAAACCAACAAACTTATACGCACCTAAATCAACATATCACCAAGCCTTAAAACACCCCGACAAATACTGTTCAATGACTTGATGAATGTGCTTTTTTGGCATAATGGTTAATAGTTTATTATCTCCAGGGATGACTTCAATGGCACCCATTGCTTTATTTGAAGTAGAGATTTGCTTGACTGGACAAAGGTTTAAGCCATTTAAAGTCCATTGTAACCCCTTAGAACTTGCCTGCAATGGCACCAATGGGTAAAAAGACACATGCGTATTTTTTGGCAAATCTATAGAGAACTTTGGCGGACAGACAAACATCATATCAACACGGTCTAATAAAATTACCACTTTAGATGCATAACGAACCAATATGCTTTGGTTTGCTAAGTTATGGTCTAGCCTATCCCCAAAAAAACCAAGCCCCACAATCACCTTGGCTTCAATTTGGTCCAAACACTTTTCAAGATCAGTATTATCTTGGTTATCAACAAAAATGATTTTGTCTGGAGGGATCATTTTTCTCACATCATTGCTCATAGAATCTAAATCACCGATCACACAGTCTATGGGATACGGATACTTCATTAATACATTCGCACCGCCATCTGCTGCAATAATCTTATCTGCATGTTTGGACCAATAGGCCAAATCAGCATCAGAAACATCACCACTACCAACAAGTAAAACAATATTTTCGTTCATAAAATATATTCCAAAGTTCTTCAGAATAAATGATTCAAGCAATAAAGCTAATCACTTTTCGTTAACTTATTTAAGCATGGCTCACTTGGCTCATGACCAATAAACTTGTATGCTATCGTTAGAGTAATTTATTTGGACCCTATAAGAAACAATTTATGTTAAGATTTTTCGGCTTAGAACCTAGCAATGGCATTATAGAAGCCGTTCGAGATAATGATTTAAAAACCTTTGAAACATTAATCAATGAAAACAAGGATCCTAATCAAAAAGATAGCAATGGCAATGCCCCACTCCACATAGCCATCATGAAACGTCATGACGTCATGGTTCATATTTTATTAAATCATCCTAAAATTAAAATCAATTCGTCTAATAAGGCAGGCTTTACGCCACTTCACTTAGCAGTCATTCAAAATAAAATTGATATTTGTGAACAATTAATCCAAAAGGATGCCAAACTCAATGCTCGAACCAATGCTGGCTACACCCCTTTTTACCTAGCCTCAATCCCAACACATTATTTGATAGCCGTTCATTTACTCAATGCTGGTGCAAACTACCGTATGCCTGATAATGCTTATATTACACCTATGTATGTTGCAGCTTTGCATGGCAATCGAAAATTGATACAAGCACTACTTGTATTTGGTGCTGACCCTAGTAGTAAGGCAAATTTTGACTTTAGCCCAAGATACGCCGCTGCTTATCATTTACATTTTGACATTGCTAATTTAATTGAAAGACATTTATACAAAAAAAGAATTCAACAACTTAATGCCCATAGACCTCGCATTGTACAAAACCTAAGAAGTGAAGAACTTGCACCTCCAATGCAACCCATTAAAGAAGAATCTAAAGGCATTAAGCGTGGGGTTTTTGAGATTGAATCCGAACCCGTTAAACAAGCATGTAAGCGTTTAAAAAGTTTTTTTTAAACTTACAGTATACACTGATTCAAAAAGTTGTTAAGTCAGTCATCTTGAACCTTTAAATCGAGCTAACGATTATAGAATACAAAATTCACTTTTTTCACCAATATAAATAGCACAGATACTACCGCTTAAATTATTATCTTGCATAAACAAAATGCCCCGATTGATTTCATCTTGATAGGGAAAATCTTTACGAAATATAAATGCTAGCGCATCATTCCTTAAATTCACTTGTGAGACAATTAAATGACTATCCAGGTCTGAAAACTGAGTTGAATAGCGTTCGGCCAATATATGCTCGGTGATAAATCCTGAATATTTATCAGAGTTTTCAACATAATATTTAGCAGCTTCTAAACCGCTTCCATCATACTCAAAAGGGTTTGCATTCAGCGACCGAATGACCTCAGCGAAATAAGAACCCTTTACTACCACGAAAGTTTTTCCAGCAATGGCTTCTCTCTGTTTAAATGGATCAACTGAGTAGTCATTAGACAATGCTGAATCAGTCATGGATGCAATGATAACAGCTTGTAAAATCATGCCTGTTATCAATATAAAAATAAATAATATTTTATTTAAATTTGTGGACGGGTTATCTGTAACATCACCACTAATCATTGCAACCGATGTGCTAAAAAGTGAATTAGAGATCTTATAGCCACGCTTCTTTTTTTCTATAACCCAAAACAAAAGACTCAAAAATATAAACAATATCAATACAATAATCAAAACTCTTGATAATTCATATAATGACTCTAGAAATCTTTGCAGAGGGCCAACATTCTTTACAGAAGTCAAAACAGAAACTTCAGTTAGAAAAAAGGTATTTGAAAAATCAACCAAATAAGATCTTTCATATGTCGTTGAAAAATTACCTAGGACTATATCATATTTGCCATTTTTTGTTGCTTCTACAGCCTCTGAATAATTATTACTTGTTGGAAGAAATGTATAATACCAATTCTTACTATATACCAGATTGCTCCAATAATCGATTACAATACCTTTATAAACACCATCTATTTTGCTTGCAAATGGTTCCACCAACATTACACCAACCTTAATTGGATTTTCTTTAGATCCCAGCGGTAAAGTTTGATCACTAACATTCGTAACATGTTGTACTTCTGTATGCGGATAAACACAACCCAACGTTAGAATAGACAGCAAAACATATATTAAAATCCTTTTCATAGAATTAATCATCCTTATCATTGAGGTAATTTTAGACTTGATAACAAAATCCGTCAAATAAAATAGTCTATAATTAAATATAGATCAAGTAGGTACTTATATATGAAAATAACAAGCAACATTTTTGAGGTCGATGAAATTAAACTTGGTAATAATACTGAAACCATTGTCAAAGGTGGCAGGCATTTGTTTGATAAATTACCTGAAGCCTTCTTAGGCATTCAACAAATAAGCATTATTGGCTGGGGCTCTCAAGGCCCTGCGCAAGCCCAAAACCTAAGAGATTCGTTAGACGGTACAGACATTAAAGTCTGTGTGGGATTGAGAGCAAACTCATCTTCATTAGAAAAAGCTAGGGCTGCAGGTTTTAATGAAGCAGATGGCACGTTGGGTGAAATGTATGCCATGATTGCTGAGTCTGATTTATCGATTATTTTAATTGCAGATGCTGCCATTGCTGAAAATTATGAAAGAATTTTCAACAGTGTTAAACCTGGTGCCACCATTGGATTTTCGCATGGATTTGTGATTGGTTTTTTTAAAAATATTGGTTATCAAATACGTGATGACATCAACGTCATTGCCATGTGCCCTAAAGGTATGGGTCCCTCGGTAAGAAGACTTTATGTTCAAGGTAAAGAAGTTGATGGTGCCGGTATTAACAGTAGCATTGCCATCCATCAAGCCATCAATGATCATGCGATGGCATATGCGCTTGGCTGGGCAATTGCTGTGGGCTCTCCCTTTGTCTTCCTGACCACAATGGAAATGGAATACCGTTCTGACATTTATGGCGAACGTAGCATCTTACTAGGTGCCGTACATGGGATCATTGAAGCAATCTTCAAATATAAAATTGATATAGGCGTTTCACCCGAACAAGCATTTAAAGATACTGCAGAAACCATCACTGGCCGCATCTCCAACCTAATTTCCAAACATGGCTTAAAAGGCGTTTTTGAAGCTTTAGATGAAAAGCAAAAAGAAATCTTTATCACTGCATATAATGCTTCATATACACCTTTAAAAGATATCCTAAGGGAGATTTATGAAGAAGTTTACAGCGGCAATGAAATACGCTCTGTGATACTTTATAATGAACGTAAAAAAATTGCCCCTATGGGTAAAATTGATGATACCTACTTATGGCATATTGGTGAACAAGTAAGAGATAAACGTCAAGGTGAAGTGAATGATTTAGATCCGCTGACTGCAGGCATCTATGTGGCCTGCATGGTTGCACAAGTAGATATCTTGATTGAATATGAGCATGTTTTTTCAGAAATTGCCAATGAATCCATCATTGAAGCAGTTGATTCACTCAATCCTTATATGCACCATAAAGGCATTGCCTATATGGTTGATAATTGTTCAACAACTGCAAGGCTAGGCGCGAGAAAATGGGCCCCTAGATTTGACTATATATTAACACAAATAGCAATACCGGCTATTGAAAGCAAACAAATTAAGCATGAGGCTTTTAAGGCATTTGACCAACACTTAATTCATGATGTATTGGATACCTGTAGACAATTAAGACCATCGGTTGACATTAGTATAAAAGATTAAGATTTTTTAATTTTATCGACAAGAGCAACTAGCATAGCATCCGTAATCTCTTTATTCGCTTCTGCCAATGCTTTAAAAGGCTTAAGTAGCTTATCTAAATCACCTTGTTCTAGATCTATACCCAGAAAATCAAGCTTATGTTTCAACCCCTTCCTTCCAGAGTGTATGCCTAAGAAAATGTTAGATTGATTTAGACCTATGTCTTCTCTACGCATGATTTCGTACGTATTCGCATGTTTTAAAACACCATCTTGATGAATGCCGCTTTCATGAAGAAAAGCATTTCGACCAACAATGGCTTTATTGTATTGAACAGGAAAATCTATACTCTCAGAAACGAGCCTCGAGAGCTTTGTTAAATAACAAGTATTAAAAGAAGATACAGGCATACCTAGATCCTGTCTGGTTTTAAGTGCCATTACAATTTCCTCAAGCGATGCATTGCCAGCTCGTTCACCAATACCATTCATGGTACACTCTACCTGAGAGACACCTGCCTGAATTGCGGCCAAAGAATTAGCTACAGCTAAACCTAAGTCATTATGGCAATGTATCGATATATTGATATCGTCCATACCGGGTACTTTATTTAGTAACAACTTAACAACATCACTGATTTCATGCGGAAAGGCATAGCCTACGGTATCAGCAATATTGATTGTTTTAGCACCATTTTTAATTGCAGTTTCCACTGATTTACATAACACATCATGTTCAGACCGCAAAGCATCTTCAGCTGCCCACTGAACATCATCGGTAATGTTTCTTGCTTTACTCACGCTGCTTGCAATCATTACAAAAACTTCTTCAGTGGTTAAATTTAATTTATGTTTGCGATGCGTAGATGAAATACCTAAAAAAGTATGAATACGTGGTCTTTTAGCTTGTGCGAGTGCCTGACCAGCTATTTCAATGTCTTTGTCTAATGCCCTAGCCAATGCACAAACAGATGCATTTTTAACTTGTTTTGCA